>JAYWAX010000146.1:0-6450 GCA_043782125.1 Acetobacteraceae bacterium
TGTGGTTGAACAATTCGTCCATCCCTTCCTTCCCGGCTCCGGAAGTGGACTGGTAGGTGGACACGATCACCCGCTTGATGCCGAATGCGTCGTGCAGCGGCTTCAGGGCCACGACCATTTGAATGGTCGAGCAGTTCGGGTTGGCGATAATCCCGCGCCGGGAGAACTGATGCAGATGATGCGGGTTGACCTCTGGCACGACCAGGGGCACGTCCGGATCCATGCGGAACTGGCTGGTGTTATCGATCACGATGCACCCCTGCGCCGCCGCTCTCGGTCCATGAATCGCCGAGACCGACGCCCCTGGGCTGAACAGGCCGATATCCCAGCCCGTGAAGTCGAAGGTTTCCAGGTTCTGAACTTTCAGCACCCGTTTTTCGCCGAAGGATATTTCCGTGCCGGTCGAACGGCCAGATGCGAGGGCGGCTACTTCCGAAATTGGGAAGTTCCGCTCCACCAGGGTTTTGATCATTTCGCGTCCGACCGCTCCAGTAGCGCCGACGACCGCGACCCTGTAGGCCATTTCCGTACTCCTGTAAGAGAAGGAACGAGACTTACCGGCCAGAGGCCCGCCAGGCAAGCGGAACACGCGAACGTGGTATCGATATCTTTGTGCGCCGCGCCGTTCGTGGTTTGCTTGCCGATGTCAGGAAGGATCGCCCATGCCGAACCGTATCGCCGCCGCTGCGCGGCCTGGCCCGATCCCAGGTGCGAAACCTCGATCCGAGGCCGTCAAACGCATGATCCGGCGGCTGGAATGTTTCGGCAAACGCGGTGTGAAATGGATCGTCGGCCTTGCACTCGCGCGGACCACCGGCTTCCCATGGCATGGTCGAGTAGATTTTGGCGAAACGGGTGGCGGGTTCATGGATCGAGCAAGCGCGATCGATGCGCCGGTCCGGCGGCGATGAGGTTTCGCGCCGGAATTCTGATGGGGCTTTTGGCCACGGGACCTGCTTACGCGGCGTCGCCGGCGGCAATCGAATCCAACCGGTTTATGGTCGTGTCGGCGCAAAGCCTCGCCGCGGAAGCCGGTGCGGAAATCCTGCGGGCGGGCGGCAACGCGATCGACGCCGCGGTGGCGGTTGGGTACGCGGAAGCGGTCACAAATCCGTGTTGCGGCAACATCGGTGGCGGCGGGTTCATGGTCGCGCACCTCGCGGATGGGCGCGATGTGTTTGTCAATTTCAGGGAAACCGCGCCCGCTTCCGCGCGGCCCGACATGTTTCTGGGTGCCGATGGCGCGGTTGTGCCTGGCGCCAGCCTGCGGGGGTGGCGATCGGCGGGTGTTCCGGGGACGGTTCTGGGGCTGGATACAGCGCTGACGCAATTCGGCGGTTTGCCGCGCGCGAAGGTGATGGCACCCGCCATACGGCTGGCGCGCGACGGCTTCGTCCTGACGCGGGGCGACGCCGATATCATGGCGCGCTTCGCGGGCGTCATCCGCCGCGATCCCGTGGCCTCGCGGGTATTTCTGCGTCCCGATGGCACGCCATTCGAAGCAGGAGACCGGCTGCGCCAACCCGATCTGGCGGCGACGTTATCCGCGATCGCCGCGTCCGGTCCGGATGCCTTTTATAAGGGGCCCATCGCGGCCGCGGTCGCGCGGGACAGCGGCGGTGTGCTGACGGAGGCCGATTTTGCCGGATACAGCGTGACGGTGTCCGAGCCGCTGCGTTGTACTTACCGAGGGTTTTCAGTGATGTCGGCGCCGCCACCGTCGTCGGGCGGACCGGCTTTGTGCCAAATTCTGGGAGTGGTGGAGGGCTACGATCTCCGCGGCTTCGGGTTTCATGGCGCGCGGGAAATCCATGTCCTGACCGAGGCGATGCGGCACGCCTTCCTCGACCGCAACGCTTTCCTTGGCGATCCCGCGTTTGTCCGCAATCCGCTGGACATGTTGTTGTCCGCCGCGCGCATCGAACGGATACGGGCGCGGATCGGCGCGCGGGCGACGCCGTCGGCGGAACTCGCGGCGGGCGTAGAACCGCACGAACGGCCGGAGACGACGCATTTTTCGGTGATCGACCGCGCGGGCAACGCGGTTGCCACGACCTATACGATCAATGGCGGATACGGCGCCGGTGTCATGGCGGCGGGAACGGGGTTCCTGTTGAACAACGAAATGGACGACTTCACGATCAAGCCGGGCGCCGCGAATTTTTCTGGCCTGGTTCAGGGAGATCGCAACCGCATCGCGCCGGGTAAACGTCCGCTATCCTCCATGAGCCCGACGATCGTGTCACGCGACGGACGGGTATCGATGGTGCTGGGATCGCCCGGCGGCGGGCGGATTATCACCATTGTCGCGCAAACCATCGTGAACGCGATCGATCATGGGATGGCGCCTCGGGAAGCCGTGGATGCGCCGCGTATCCATCATCAATGGCTGCCCGACACGATCTTCGCCGAGCGTTACGCGCTGTCGCCCGACACGAAGCAGGCTTTGGAGGGCATGGGTTACTCGGTGACGGCGCAGACAAACTGGGGGGCGGTGGCGCTGATCGCGGTCGGCGCGGCCCAAAGGAGCGAGGCGCCAGCGGGTTCGTCCGGGACTGACTCGGTCTCCGGGGGCGGGATGCGTCCGGGATTTTTTTATGGCGTCAACGATTCCCGGCGCCCGGCGGGGGCCGCGATCGGCGAATAGATCGCGGCTTCCCAACGGCCCTAATACCCCCGAGCCCAGTCAATAACATTCTGGAGCGGTTTCCCGTCGATATAGGCGCGGAGATTGTCGCGAAACACATTGATGGCGCCGTGGAGGTCCCGATCGCTGGCACCAGAGATATGCGGTGTGATCGAGACTCGCGGATCGGCCCATAGCCGGGCCAACGGCAGACGCTCGAACTCGCCATCGTAAACATCCAGGACGGCACCGCGCAGATGATTTTGCTCAAGTGCGTTGGCGAGGGCTTCCTCGTCGATAATTTCGCCGCGGGCGACGTTGACCAGAATGGCGCCAGACTTCATGGCGGCGAAGCGTTTGGCGTTGAACAGATGGGTTGTTTCGGGCGTCCATTGGCAGCAGATCGCGACGATGTCGGCTTTCGGCAGAAGGCGGTCGAGGTCCTCGGCGCCACCCATTTCAGCGAAACCCCGGGGCAATGCTTCGCCTGGGCGGCGGCGGCTCCGGGTCCCCGCGACATGCATGCCCAGGGCGGCACAGAGACGGCCGACATGCAGGCCGATCCCGCCGGCACCGACCACAAGCACGGATTTACCGTCCAGGAGCCAGGGCCGGTAGGCGCGGGCATCGAATGACGCCGTGTCTCGTTCGATTGCGATCCGGTGGAAGCTTTTGGCAGCGTGCATGATGCCCGCGACGGTGTATTCGGCGATTGCGAGGGTGTTCCCTGCCCCGCGCGAGGTCGTCACTGTGACGTCGCTGCCCCAGAGATCGCCGCCAAGCAGGTTACTGGCGCCCGCGGGCCGCTGATGAAACCATTGCATCTTCGGCGCCCGTGCGCGTAGGTCGCGGAGGTACGGCCAGCCACCGAGGACGATCTCTGCCTCGGTCAGCAGTTTGTCCCGTTCCGCGCGCGTGCCCTGTCCGGTCGCATTGGGCGCGAGATATCTGGCCAACGTGAAGGCGGGCCAGGTCTCCCGCAGTTCTCCGTCGAACCAGCCGCCGGCATCGGTCAGGCGGACGCCCGGGTCCACGGCCTCGATTTTCGCGCGATCCGCTGGGCCAAGGCGGGTCAGCGTCAGAACATTGTAAGTACGCATGATGGTTTCCCATTTTGGGGCCAGGATACACGGAATGTTCAAGCCGGTCAGGAGGCTCGGGCGCGCAGTTCGTCGCTTGGGCGGACATCGACGGACCGGCTGTAGATACTCAGGGCGGTCAGCAGAACGACGCACATGCAACCGAACAGAACCCGGTAGGCCAGTTCGGTCCTGGCGCCGCTGGCCAGGGGCTCGAACCAACCGAGAATGACGCCGGACAGAGATTGCATGCAGGCAACACCCAGCATGACGCTGGCGTTGATCGTGGCCATGCCGCGGCCAATCAGGCGATCCGGCAAAATCGCGCGTCCGTGCGCCATGATCATTGTGCTGGAGGAACTCACGAAACCCATGACGATCATCGCCGTGACCGGTAACCAGGCAGGCGGCTGGTCCAGAAGCGCAAGCATTCCCATGATTCCTGCGACCGTCAGCGTGCCAGTGAACGCGATCCATTTCCGGGTATCGAGGACCCGGTCGAGCGGGCTGAAGACGAGCATTCCGACCTGGTAGGCGATCACGGCCGCCAACAGCACATTCCCGGACTGGATTTTGGTGAGGCCGTGGACCTCGCGCAGAAAGGGGCCGCCCCAGAGGCCCTGGACCGTAAACGTGCAGGCGTAATTGGTGAAATTCAGGGCGAGGATGAACGGCAGTTTCGGGTTGCGCAGCACCTCCATGAACCCGTGCGACATTTCGGCCAGGGATTCATGGCGGCGGTCCAGGAAGGGATGGCCGGGCGGGGCATCTCGCACGATCGCAAGAACCGCGACGGACGCGAGCGCGGTGAATGCCACAACACCGGCGAAGATGGTTCGCCACCCGACCGCCTCGGCAGCCCAGGCGAGGGGGGTTGTCGCAAGAAGATTGCCGATGAGGCCAATGGAGAGGACCCACCCGGACATCGTGGAGAAGCGATCGGAGGGAAACCAGCGCGAGATCACCACCATGGCGCCAATCAGCATGACGCCGAAGCCAGCGCCCATGAGGGCGCGGCCCGCCAGCAGGAAGGGGAGGCTTGGCGCGAGGGTGAAGACGGTGCCGCCGATCGTCGCCAGCACGAGCATGCCGAAGACGGTCAGGCGCGGCCCATAGCGGTCGAAGAAGAACCCGCACGGTATTTGCATCGCCGAGAAGCCGAAGAAGAACGCGCCGGTGAGCGCACCCAGGGCTTCGGGCCCGATGCTGAGGTCGCGCATCAGGTCGAGGCCGATGGTGACGTTCGAGGCCCGGAAAAAATGGCTGGCGACATAAGCAGCCGACAGCGTGCAGACGATCGTCAGCGCCTGGCGCCGTAAAGCGGGCGTCATGCCAGCCGATACCCCTTGCCATGGAGAACGCAGATTACGCGGGAAACCGCCCCATCATCACCGAGATATCGCGCGCCATTTCCAGCGACTGCTCGATATTCAACGAGGCGGCGCGATGGAAGGTTCGTTTGGTCTGCCACAAGAATTCCTTGTTCCAACTCGCCAGTTTTCCGGCCATCGCCATGGCTTCGTCGATCAGGCGGTCATCCGGCACGACCCGGTTGATCAAGCCGAGTTCGTAGGCGCGTTGCGGCATCATGTTGTCGCACAGTGTCAGCAGTTCGAACGCCACCTTCCGGCCCATCAGGTGCACGGCCTGGGCTGTGACGGTGGAGGCGGTCAGTCCCGCTTTCAGTTCGGGATAGCCGAACCGGGTGCTCTCGGCGGCGATGGTGAGATCGCTCCCGAAGGCGAGGCCGCAACCGGCACCCAGGGCGTAGCCGTGGACGGCGGCGATAATGGGTTTATCGATCCGGCCCAGAAGTTTGGTCAGCGCAATGTTCTTGTCGCTGTGGGCGATCAGGTTCGGCCGGTTTTCCGCGGTGAGGGGCCGGGGCACCGAGGTATCGGCCCCCGCGCAGAACGCCCTCCCCGCCCCCGCCAGGACCACGACCGTTACGCCGGAGTCGTCCTGCGCGGCGTGCAGCGCGTCGGTCAGCGCATGCACGAGATCCCCGTTCAATGCGTTGAGCTTGGACGGCCGGTTTAACGTCAGCAGGCGCACGGCGCCGCATGTTTCCACCAAAAGCACATCGTCCATCGCGTAAGTTCCTCTTCCCGGTTTCCCGAAATTGGCGGCGATGCCACCCGTCGCTTCGTTCCGGCGTGGGGTTCAGCCCGAGACCATGAACCGTTTGCCCTGGGCGTCGTAATCGGCATAGCCAAGCGTCGCCCGAAGTTCGGCCGGCAGCAGCGCGGTCGTGGATTCGGCCTGACCCGCGACGAGTGCGGCGAGACCTGCCTTGATGCCCGCCGCGGCCGGGGAGAGCATCCCCGTGGGGTAGGTGCCGATCCTGAACCCCAACGACTCGGCTTCCGTCCGCGACGGGGTCGCCCTGGGCGCGCCGGGAGAGAGTACGGCGAAGGACGGGCGTCCGGCTGCGGCGGCAACCGCCCGGCGAATTTCCGCGTCGTCGGCGGGCGAGTCGAGAAACAGGATGTCCGCCCCTTCCTCCACATACATCTCGATGCGGGCGACGGCTTCGTCGATGCCTTGGGTTGGGCGGCAATCGGTGCGTGCGAGAATCAGGATGCCGGAGTCTTTGGCCGCTTCGACGGCGGCACGTATCTTCATGCGCGCCTCGTCGCGGGGGAGACAGGGCTTGCCCGCGGCGGTGAGTGCCCGGGGGGTGATCTTGTCTTCGATGAGTATCGCGGCGGCACCGGCACGGCCGTAGGCGCGGACTGTGCGCTG
>JAYWAX010000147.1:0-6449 GCA_043782125.1 Acetobacteraceae bacterium
GCAGGTGCCCAAACCCACGCCCGAGGCGGCGGAAGCGGAACGGCGCCGCCTGGACCTTTCCGGCGTGCTGGACGCGGCGGCGGCGAGTTACCGGCGGCGCCTCGCGCTGCCAGAGGGGAAGGCCGCCCGCGAGTATTTGGCCGCCCGCGGCCTGTCGGACGAAACCATCGAACGCTACGGACTGGGCTGGTCTGGCGAAGGCCGCGGCGCCATCGCCGGGGACCTTCTGCGCGACCGCGTAACGCCGGAGGATTTGATCGAAGCGGGCCTGATGCGTCGCGACGATGAAACCGGACGCATGTACGATCTGTTCTTCAATCGCGTCATGTTCCCGATCCGGGACCGGCGCGGGCGGACGATCAGCTTCGGCGGCCGGGTCATGGGCGACGGCCAGCCGAAATACGTGAACGGGCCGGAGACCGCGCTGTTTTCCAAACGGCGGACTCTCTACGGCCTCGATCTGGCGCGGGAGGCGGTGAGGCAAGGTGGCACGCTGGTCGTCGTCGAGGGCTACATGGACGTGATCGCTCTGGGCCAGGCCGGCTTCGGGGCGGCCGTGGCGCCGCTTGGCACCGCGCTGACCGAGGAACAATTTTCCGAATTGTGGCGGCTGTCGCCCGCGCCGGTGCTGTGCTTCGACGGCGATGGGGCGGGCGCGCGGGCGGCGGCGCGGGCGGCGGAACTGGCGCTGCCGATGCTGGCGCCAGAGCGGACGTTGCGGCTGATCGCGCTCCCCTCGGGCGAAGACCCCGATAGTCTGGTGAAAGCACGGGGCGCGCGGGCGTTCCAGACGATGCTCGATGGGGCGCGATCGCTGGCGGACTCGCTTTACGATCTGCTGCATGAAGGCGTCAGCGACGCGACGCCGGAACAGCGCGCGGCGTTTCGCACGCGGCTGGATGAGGCTTGTCGTAAAATTCCGGACAAGGCTCTGGGTGCCGAATACAGAAGCGTGCTGATGGACCGGTTCTTCGCCAGCCGCCGCCGCGATCGGCCGGGCATGGCGCGCGGCGGGAACCGTGGGGCACCTCGTCCGGCGGCGGTGCGTACGGCGGGCCGTCCGCCGGAGGATGCAAACGCGGTGGCGGCGGAGCGCGCGCGTATCCTGATCGCGATCCTGCTGCGCCACCCCGATTTGTTCCGGGATGTGGCGCATGCCTTCGCCGGTTTGGAGCTCGATCCGCCCTTGGCGCATTTGCGGGATGTGCTCGGGGATTGGGCGAATGACGCCGAAGTCCTTGACTCTCAGGCCCTGATGGACCACCTGGACGGTTTCGGGCTGCGTGCTGACGTCGATCGCGTTCTGGCCGGGACTCCCGTCCCGTTGCCGGGCTGCGCGTCGCCAGAGGCAATGCCGGCGGAAGCTGAGGAGGGTTGGTGGCACATCTTCGGATTCTTGCATGTCGACCGCCTGCGCGAAGAGGTCGAAGCGGCGCAACAGGACATGGCCCGGAACCTGACCGCGGATACGGAACGTAAGCTGAAAAGCCTGAAAAGCGCCTATATTAAGGTCAGTTCCGGAGAACCGGACGGGGCTGACCTCGCCGCCGCCTGACACGACCGCCGGCTCGCCCCCCTTGCCGACCCTTATGGGAGACTCCCGAACGATGGCCACCAAGACGATTGTCGCCGGCGATACCGCCACGGCGGAGCAGGACGCGGAAACCAATCTCCTGGACGTGCAGAGCGCCGCCGTGAAACGGATGATCGTGAAGGGCAAGGAGCGCGGCTATATCACCTTCGACGAGCTGAACGCCATTCTGCCGTCCGACCAGAACAGTTCCGAGCAAATCGAGGATTTGATGGCCTCGCTGTCCGAAATGGGCATCCAGGTCGTTGAATCCGAGGAACAGGAGGACGGCGAAACCCCCGCTCCGGTCGCCGAAAAGGCCGAGGAAGAGGCGGAAGAGCAGACCGGCAACATCGACGAGGCGACTGTCGGGCGCACCGACGACCCCGTCCGCATGTATCTGCGCGAGATGGGCAGCGTCGAGCTGCTGTCGCGCGAGGGCGAAATCGCCATCGCCAAGCGGATCGAAGCCGGCCGCGACATGATGATCAACGGTCTTTGCGAAAGCCCGCTGACCTTTGCCGCGATCATTTCCTGGCACGACCAGCTTAAGGCCGGGCGGATGCTGCTGCGCGACATCATCGACCTGGAAGCGACCGATGGCGCGGCGGCGGGCGAAGGCGGCGAACCGGTCGAACCGGCGGCGGTGGCGGAAGGTTTCGCGGCTTCCGAAGAGGAACCGGACGACGACGACGGCGGTCCCAGCATGTCGCTGTCGGCGCTGGAGGAGAAGCTGAAGCCGGAAGTGCTGGCGGGCTTCGAAGAAATCGAATCGCTTTACAAAAAGCTGCACAAAATTCAGCATCGCCGTTTGGAGACCATGACCTCCGGCGAGGAAGTCACCTCGCGCTCTGAAAAGAGCTACGAGAAAATGCGCGAGGAACTGGTCCAGAAAGTCGGCCAGGTCCGCCTGCACAACAACCGGATCGAGGAACTGGTTACCCAGTTGAAGCAGCTCAACCAGCGTTTGAATACGCTGGAAGGCCAATTGATGCGTATGGCCGATGGCTGCAAGGTCAACCGCGAGGAATTCCTGAAGCACTATCGCGGCGCCGAGTTGGACCCGAACTGGATCGGTAAGGTCGGCGTGCTGCCGGGCAAGGGCTGGAAGCTGTTCGTCGCCAAGCACCCGACCGATATCGGCAACATCCGGGGACAGATATCCGCTGTCGCCACCGACGCCAGCCTGCCGATCGCCGAATTCCGCCGCGTCTACATGACCGTCAGCCGCGGCGAGCGCGACAGTGCGCGGGCGAAAAAGGAGATGATCGAGGCGAATCTGCGGCTCGTGATTTCCATCGCCAAGAAATACACCAACCGCGGCCTGCAATTCCTGGATCTGATCCAGGAGGGCAATATCGGTCTGATGAAGGCGGTGGACAAATTCGAATACCGCCGCGGCTATAAATTCTCCACCTACGCGACCTGGTGGATCCGTCAGGCGATCACCCGCTCGATCGCCGATCAGGCGCGCACGATTCGTATCCCGGTCCACATGATCGAGACGATCAACAAGTTGGTCCGGACCTCGCGGCAAATGCTGCACGAGATCGGACGCGAGCCCGCGCCGGAAGAACTGGCTGAGAAGCTGGGGATGCCGCTGGAGAAGGTTCGAAAGGTGCTGAAAATCGCGAAGGAGCCGATCTCGCTCGAAACCCCGATCGGCGACGAGGAAGACTCTCACCTGGGCGATTTCATCGAGGACAAGGCCGCCGTCATTCCGCTGGACGCCGCCATCCAGGCGAATTTGCGGGAGGCGACGACCCGGGTGCTGGCCTCGCTGACGCCGCGCGAGGAGCGCGTGCTGCGCATGCGCTTCGGCATCGGCATGAACACCGATCACACGCTGGAAGAGGTCGGCCAGCAGTTCAACGTGACCCGCGAGCGTATTCGCCAGATCGAGGCGAAGGCACTGCGCAAACTGAAGCACCCGAGCCGCAGCCGGAAGCTGCGGAGTTTCCTCGACGACTGAAACTGGCGGCGATATCTCCAAACTGTGGTATTTTCTTCTCGTGCGCGACCGTGTAATGGGTGCGAGAAGAAAAAATACCTCGGACTGGAGCATCGCCCGCATGGCCGCCGAAAAAGACCTCGACCGGCTCGACCGGGAAATTCTCCGGCTGATCACCGTGGATGCCTCGCTCTCGCTCGCCGATATCGCCGAGAGGGTGGGATTGACGCCGACGCCCTGCTGGAAGCGGATCCGGCGGATGGAGCAGGACGGTGTGATCCTGAAACGGGTCGCCGTGCTGGACCCTGCCAAGGTCGGGCTGCCCGTGTCCGTGTTCGTGGCGATCGAGACGGCCGACCACTCGGCCGACTGGCTGGCCCGTTTCGCGGCGGCGATCCAGCAAACCCCGGAAATCGTCGATGCCTGGCGGATGTCGGGCGATGTCGATTACCTGCTGCATGTGGTCGTGCCGGACATCGCATCCTACGACGCATTTTATCGCAAACTCATCGCCGCCTTGCCCCTGCGCAATGTCAGCAGCCGTTTCAGCATGGAACGTATGAAAGCCGCCGCGCTGCCGGTGTAACGCGTGTTCGCATGCGGCCGGCCAGCCGGAGAGCCCAGGTCGGGCTCTGGCGGGCCGGGTGGCGGATCGCGCGTGCTTTCGCGGGTTATTGAAATTCCGCCGGAAAATTAGGCCTTCTTTAAGAAACCTCTGTTCCAATGGCATCGCTTTGAAATGGAGGGGCCACCAGTGACGATCAGCCGTCTGATCAATCGAAACGTTGTCGCCGAACGCGGCCGGACCAGCATGCGGCTGGAACCGGAACTGTGGGATGCGCTGCTGGAAATCTGCGAACGCGAAGGCCAGGACATGAGTTCCCTGGTCCGCAACGTCGAACAGAAAGGACACGCCGGCGGTCGCACCAGCGCCGTGCGCGTCTTCGTCCTGTCCTATTTTCGCGATGCCGCGACAGAGACCGGGCATTCCAACACGGGACACGGCAAACTGTCGCTCAACCGGCATCTGGAACAGGAGCGAACCGCCGCGTGAGGCGCGGCGCCGGTGCTGTCAGTCCGCCGTTACCGGTTCCCTGGCCAGATGCGGCCAACGCCGCTTCACCAGCGGCCCGGTATCGGCGTAGGCGAGGCAGGTATTCACGATTTTGGGCGCGCCGCCCATCTTCTCGGTGATCCGCGCATCGACCTTGTCGCTGCCGGGCGTCTCGCCGATGCCTTCGGCCCGCATCTCCTGGCGGACCTTGGCGGGGTTGATGGTCTGGAATGCCGTCGTCGCCATTTGCTGGAGCAGTTCCCGCAGATGCGTGCAACCGACGGCGCCGCCGACCAGATGATTGGCGTCGCGCAAAAAGCCGGCCTTGATTTGCAACCCGGTCAGACGGGAAAAATTCGGCGCCGCCGCTGGGCACATCGCGTACGGGGTCTGGTCGCTGATCGCCTCGGCTTCGACGATATGCATCCCGCTGTCGATCGTCAGGCGCAGCCACATGTCGTGCAGCGGCTCGCCCGCGTCGATATAGCCGCGGTCGTAATTTGTCTGGCCGAACGATTTGGTGTCGGTCAGATGCGCCTCGATGTCGAAGAGGCCGTCGGCGCGGCGGTACCCGTTAATCTCGATCGCGCGTTTATGGATCGCCTCGCGCTGTTGAGGCGGGGACAACGGCATGCTGGACTCCTGTTATTTTGCACCGCACCATGAAACTAGGGTGGCAGTCGCGCCAACGCAACGCCGGCAAGGGAATATCTGGCCCGCGGCGGCCGTCTAACGGGAAACCAGCCGGCCTCTGGCCCGGTACGGCACGATGGTGTAAGGACACAAGGCTCGTGTTGGCGGGTCTCTGTCAGCGATATTGGCCATGATTGGCTTGATCTCGGTCAATGACCGGGTGCGCCGATTGCACGAATGGGGTCCGCCCCACCGCTTCCACCCGCCGCGAAAAGGCGCCTGCCGCATGAACGCTTTTCACGCTTATTGCCACAAAGCCCTGGATGGAATCCGGGCGCAGGGGCGGTATCGCGTCTTCACGCCGCTGCAAAAACGCGCGGCGGACTTTCCCTGGTATCTGCGCCCAGATGGATCGCGCGTGCTGGTCTGGTCGGCGAACGATTACCTCGCCATGGGCGGCCATCCCGTGGTGGTGGACGCGGCGTGCGAAGCGGCGCGGACCATGGGCGCGGGCGCGGGCGGCACCCGCAACATTTCCGGCACCAGCCCGGTGCACGACGATCTGGAAGCCGAACTGGCCGCGCTGCACGGCAAGCAGGCGGGCCTGCTGTTCACCTCCGGCTTCGTGTCCAACCAGGCGGCACTGTCCACCATTCTCAACAGTTTTCCGAACGGCCCGGACGCGCGTTGGCATGTCTTCTCCGACGCCAAGAACCACGCTTCGATGATCGCGGGGATCAAGGGCTCGCGCGCGGTGGTGAATATCTTCCACCATAACGACATGGCGCATCTGGAATCGCTGCTACGCGCGGCACCGGCCGGTGCGCCAAAGCTGATAGCGTTCGAGTCGGTGTATTCGATGGACGCCGATATCGCGCCGATCGGGGCGATCTGCGACCTCGCGGCGCGGTACGGCGCCATGACCTATCTGGACGAGGTCCACGCGGTCGGCATGTACGGCCCCAATGGCGGCGGCGTCAGCGAACGCGATGGCGTGGCGCACCGCGTCGATATCATCGAGGGCACGCTGGCCAAGGCTTTCGGGTGCCATGGCGGTTACATTACCGGCGACGCCGATGTGATCGACTTCATCCGCTCCACCGCGCCGGGCTTCATCTTCACGACGTCGCTGCCGCCAATGACCGCCGCCGCCGCCTTGGCCAGTGTCCGTCACGTCCGCCAGGACCATGGCCGCCGCGCCAAATTGTTCGAGCGCGCCGGGGCGCTGAAACAACGCTTCG
>JAYWAX010000148.1:0-2307 GCA_043782125.1 Acetobacteraceae bacterium
GCCCGCATCTCCGGGATCGACAGGCATCCCTCCCAGTTCAGGCCGGTCTCGTCGCCGATCGCCTCGATCTGCGGGTTGAGGATGACGGTGTTGGGCACACCGAGGCTGTTCGGATCGGCGCTGGCGCGATCGGCGGGGACTCGGAACACGAACAAACGCAGCGGCACGAAGACCTGGGGCGCGGCGAGGCCAACGCCCGGCGCATCCTCCATCGTCTCCATCATGTCGGCGACCAGGCGGCGAATGTCCGGGGCCGTGGGGTCGGGCACGGGATCGCATTGGCGCAACAGGATCGGATGGCCCATGCGCGCGATTTTCAGAATGGCCATTGCGAAGTCTCCTGACCTGGCCCGGAGCGATGCACCGGGCCGATCCTGGCTTGTCCCGCATCCTCCGGCGGCGGGCAAGCGCGAATCCGGGCGGGCGGTTGGAGTTTGTGGAGGCGCCTGGGCTCCGCCCCGGACCCCGCGAGGGCTTTGCCCTTCGAACCCACCAGGGCCTCGGCCCCTGGACCGCGATCTGCTGGGGGAAGATGAGACAGGGGGCCTACTCGGATGGTGCAATCGCCTCGGATGGCCCCCTGTCTCATCTTCCCCAATAAATGGCATCCAAGGCCCAGCCTTGGCGGGATCGAAGGGCAGCGCCCTCGCGGGGTCCGGGGCGAAGCCCCGGCGTCTCCACACGCCCAAACGATTGCCCGGACATCGCAATCGGCCTACCGTCGTGCGATAAAGGAGGCTGTCCGTGACCATACCCGCGCCTGGGGCAATCGACTGCGACATTCATCCCGCGTTGCCTGGCACGCAGGTGTTGCTGCCGTATTTGGACGATTATTGGCGCGCGCATTTTACCATGCGTGGGTTGGAGCGCGACAATTACGACGCCGCGGCGTTTCCGCCGAACGCCCCGATCAATGCCCGTCCGGACTGGAAGCCCGCCAACGCCAAGGCGGGCACGGATTTCGACATGTTGAAGACTCAGGCGCTGGACGGGTTTGGCCTGAAATACGCCATCTGCAATGTTTTGCACGGCGCGCAGGCGATTTTCAGCGAGGATTTGTCGGCCGCGTTTTGCCGCGCGATCAACGACTGGGTGGTCAAGGAGTGGCTGGACCGCGATCCGCGTCTGCGCGCCTCGATTGTCGTGCCGATGCACAGCCCCGATCTGGCGGCGCGGGAAATCGAGCGTTGCGCAGCGGATTCTCGGTTCGTGCAGGTTCTGGTCTGGGAAATGCAGGAAATTCCGCTTGGCCGCCGCCAGCATTGGCCGATTTACCGTCTGGCCGAACAACTGGACCTGCCGATCGGTATTCACGCGGGCAGTTCTTACCGGCATCCACCGACCAATTTGGGTTGGCCGTCTTATTATCTCGAAGACTACACGTCCTGGTCGACGGGTTTCGCCGGTGTGCTGAACAGTTTGATTTCGGAGGGCGTGTTCGTCGAATTCCCTCGCCTGAAAGTCGTGCTGATGGAGTCAGGCGTATCCTGGCTGCCCGCCTGGATGTGGCGCGCCAACAAGACCTGGCGCGGCGTCCGGGCCGAGGTGCCGTGGCTGGACAAATCCCCCGCCGATTACGCGCGCGAACATGTCCGCCTGACGACGCAGCCGTTCGACACCCCGCCCAATGCGGCGATGTTACGGAAAATCATCGAAGAGATCGACTGCGAGGACATGTTGATGTTCTCGACCGATTATCCGCACTGGCATTACGACGGCAACGACGCGCTGCCGGATGGCTTGCCGGAACATCTGATCCAGAAAATTCTGGTCGATAACGCGATGAAGACCTACCCGCGGCTGAAAATCCGATGAAAATCGTCCACATTCCACCGCCTCGCCACAGCCGAAACCACGCCGTCATCACCAAGGAGCCAGTTCCATGAGCGTCACGGTCCAGGAGCCTAAAGTCCAGACAAACGATCAAGCCATTCTCGGCTTCGTCGATTGCGACGTGCATCCCTATACGAAAACTCCCGCCGATCTCGATGCTTTCCTGCCAAAGCGCTGGCGGGAACTGCGCCAGACAATTGGCACGCGGGCGCGCTCTCCGTTCATCGGTGCGCCGAATTATCCGCGGATGTCGCCGGGCACCGGTATGCGCATGGATGCCTGGCCGGAGAATGGCGGCCATCCGGGCTCTGACCTGAAGACGATGCGCGACCAGTTGCTGGATGCCTTCGACGTGTCCTACGGCATGATGATGCCGCTTCTGGGCCGCGGCGGCGATTCCCGCGACGTCGAATACGGTGCCGCGCTGTGTACGGCGGCCAACGACTGGGAAGCGCAGATGTGGTGCGATCCAGA
>JAYWAX010000149.1:0-6440 GCA_043782125.1 Acetobacteraceae bacterium
GGTTGGGTGGGGAGATATAGGAGATCGGGGGTTGGGCAAAAGGGGGGCGGGTATATCCGGTTCCGGACAATGCGGCGCCGCGAAGGGGATACGCAGGGGCCTACTTTCCGGCTTTGCGTCCGAGAACGAAGCCGAGCCCCCCTGTCATCAACGCCGACAGGATGGTCTGCGACCATCGCCTGGTATCGGCGGACGCGGACACATCGAAAAATCCCTCCCACCGCGTGAGCGCGCCGATCGCGAGAATGCTGAGAAGGATTGCGACGAATACGGCGATTCCCTTGCAATCGTCTATCAACGCGCCACGTTGCTCCGCACGCAGGCGGGCGGTGCGCTCATCGTCGTGTTCGTCCGGCTTAACGGACACCTGCCCCTTCAACGACCCGCTGACATCGATCTGTCCGGGAGCGGTCACGACCGGTCAGATCAAGCCAACAATCTCAGTGTCGAGCTTGCGCGGGTCCGCGACGATGCCCAGATGGCGCCCCTGGGTTTTAGCGGTATGGGCCACCTTCATCAGGGCAAGCGCCTGACGGATGACATCGGTTCGGTTGGTGCCGGTGTCCTCCGCGATTTGCTACAGAGTTTGGTTCAGTTCGGCGGAGACCTGTAAACTCAGCCGTATCTTTTCATGAAGCGCCATGTTCAATCTTTCCGGCATTTTCGCGCGCGCGAGAGCATCGCCGCCGACTTGCGCATCTGGGGCGTTTCTCTGGTGCAATTATGCACAGGGAGTTGCACGGCGTCAACGTAATTTGGGTGTAAGATGTGCTGAAAATGCGTCTTATTTGGGTTGAATACGTGCGTTCCATTGCCCGATTCTGCCATGACCACGGCTGACGGACATCCGGTCTGAACGTTGAAAAATTGAACACCGGCAATGGCATGGGTTTGCCTCGGCGATCCGGAATCGTTGCACCGATCTTGTTTGTCCGGGCGACCGCGGCTTCGCGCGCATACGGCAATCGACACCCTGGCGATCCGGCGGGCAATGCCGCCATTGGCATCGGCGGTGCCACGCAGATCGGCGCGCGAACGGGCTCAGCCGATCGTCAGCATGATCACACCCAGGCAGATCATGGCGATGCCGGCGATCTTGGGAATGCCCATCGCCTCGCCGAACAGGTAATAGCCGATCAGCGCGGCGGCGATGTAGGACACGGCGGTGCAGGGCAGCGCCACCGACATCGGTATTTTTCGCAGCGCTACGATATAAAGCAGCGCCGAACCGCCGTACAGAACCAGCCCCGCCATGGTCCGGATATCGAATAATTGCGTGACGAAGTTTGGCGCCGACGCGCCGGCCTTGAGCAAGGTCTGGCCGATCATGGTGGTCGCGATCGCCACCGCCAGGGCGCCCCAATGAAAATTCACACGGCCTCCGTTATCCGTTTGCTCATTCTATGTGACGGATTTTGCGGGCGGACGCCACACGCGCAACACCGTCTGGCAAAGTCCCGTACGTTCAGGTCCGGCGGCGCACGTTCCAGAATTTGGGGACCCCGCCCAGTACGCCGTCCAGATCGGCGCGCCACGCGGCCGGCTGCAAGGTGATCCCGCCGGGGACCAGCGGCACGGTGTCGAGGCACTCGCGCTGCAACGCCTCGGCGAGGCGGCGGCGGTCGTCCGGTTGTTCCGCCAGCAGCCATTCGGCGCGCAGTTCCTCGTACCGGGCGCCGGTGTACCAGCCGGACTCCTCCGAACCGGTGCCCCGCAGGCGCGAATTGACCAACGGCGAGGCGACCGAGAGGCACGGGACGTTCAACATATGGATATGCCAGCCGCCCGCTTCCGGCGCGTCCTTGCGGATCACGCGCTGGGTCATCGACGACCAGTCGGTGCTGATATATTCCAGGTTGATGCCAATGCGTTTCAGCAGGTCGGCCAGAACTTCGTTCGCGGCGCGGACATTGGGATAATCGGCGGGCGAAATCTGGACGATTTTCTCGCCGGCATACCCCGCTGCCTTCAACGCGGCGTTCGCCTGCGCGTCGGTCAAGGGCGGGCGGAGCGCGGACAGGCCGGTCTCCGTCGCGTCGGGCATGCCGAGCGGAAAAAACCCCGCGTTCGGGCGTTGCAAATCGGCGGTGCCGCCACCGACCGCAGCGCAGAAATCTTCCTGGTTCAACGCGCGCAGAATGACCTTGCGCATCTCGGGACGGTTGAATGGCGGCTGTAGGTGGTTGAAGCGGACCATGATGTAGTTGCCTTCGGTCTCCAGCACCTCCCCGCGTAAATTCGGGTCTTTCCGCACCAGCGGGAGAAGGTCCTGAGAGGCGAATTCCCACCAGTCCTGCTCGCCTTTTTGCAAAGCGGCGAGGGCGATACCCTGATCGGGCATGGTGGTCCAGATCACCCGTTCGAAATTGACGATTTTCGGACCGGCGGCGCGATCCGGCTTGCCGTTGGGGCGCGGCACATAGCCGTCGAAGCGGGCATAGACGTTGCGTATGCCTTGCATCCGCTCGGCGGCGACATAGCGGAACGGACCGCTGCCGACGATTTCCGGGATTTGCTTGTAGGGATCGGTGACGGCCAGGCGTTCCGGCATCATCGCGGGCATGTAGGCACCGGGCTTGCCCAGTGCTTCCGCGAGCTTGAGGAAGGGGCGTTTGAAACGGAATTCGATGGTGCGGTCGTCCGCCGCGGAGATTTCATCGGCAATTCGTAACAGTTCCACGCCAAGAACGTCCCGCCGCCCCCAGCGCCGGATCGACGCCGCGCAATCGCGCGCCAGCACCGGTTCGCCGTCATGGAAACGCAGCCCCTCGCGCAGGCGGATTTTCCAGCGCTTGCCGCCATCTTCCACCGTATGCCCTTCCGCCATCTGCGGTTGGGCCTTGAACGCGGAATCGGTGCCGTAAAGCTGGTCGAACACCAGGCCGCCGTGGTTCCGCGTGACGTTGGTCATGCTGTAATGCGGATCGAGCGTTACCAGATCGACCTGCGGCATGAATTTCAACACGCGCTCCCGCTCGCTCGCGGCGAGGGCCGGGGCGGCCAAAGGGGCGGCAATTGCGGCGCTGGCGCTGGCAATCGCGGCGCGGCGTCCTATGCGCTTCATCGTTCGGTCCTCCGGTCGGGGCATGCGGTGCCTGTTTCGCCAAACCGGGCACCGGTGTCCATGGCCGGGTTCGCGGGCTCGGGGTTTCCGGTGCCCTGAGGTCCTGATAAAAGTTTTGAAAACCCGGATCGCAGACCCCGCATGACCGACGAAATTCTCTGCGTCAGCCCGGTGGTGGACGCCAGCGTCCTCGACGAGGCCGGGTATCTGGAGGCCAACCCGGACGCCGCCGGTTCCGGCGCGCGGCACCACTTCGCGGCGCACGGGCGGGCGGAAGGCCGCTTGCAGGCCGTCAATCGGGCCAAGGTGGCGGTCATGCGGGATCGTAAGCTGGCGCGCGTGCAGTTCCGCGAGACCCCGCGCGAACTGCGGGAGGCGGGCATGCCGATCGACTTTCTCCCCGCCGAAATCGTCGAAGAGTTTCAGATTCCAGACCGGCCGCCGGTGTCGGCGCACGCCTATATCCCGCAGATCGGCGCGTTGATCCGCGGCAACCGGGATAAGCTGTTCCTGGATGTCGGGGCGGGCCTGCGCCACGACTATCATGCGAACGTCGTGAACACGGAAATCTATGCCTCGGTTTCCACGGATGTCCTTTGCGTCGGGGAGTCCATGCCCTTCGCGGACGCGCAGTTCGATTACGTATTCTGTTTTGCGACGCTGGAACACACTCGCCGCCCCTGGGACGTCGCGGCGGAGATTTGCCGGGTGCTGAAACCCGGCGGCACGATCGTGTCGGATTATCCGTTTCTGCAACCGGTTCACGGTTACCCCCATCATTATTACAACGCGACTCCGATGGGACACCGAGGTCTGTTCGAGCGGGATTGCGAGATTTGCGGCGTCGAAATCGGCTGGCACCATCATCCGATCGCCGCACTGCAATGGACGCTGACGCTGTTTCGGAACGGCCTGCCGCCCGCGCGGGCCATGGCATTCGAAAACACACGGATCGGGGATTTGTTGGACCGGCCGCTCGAATCGTTACTTAACGCGCCGTATTGGCGGGAATTGTCCCTGGAAGCGCAACAAGCGACCGCCAGCGGGTCCTTGCTGGTGGCGGTAAAACGTGCGCCGCTGGACCCTGCGGCGCAGGCGGGCGCGGTAGCATCTGGGCTCCGTTTCGCCGCATCGTTGCGGCCAGACGCGATACCGCCGGTGCCCGGGGGGATTTTCGGGACAATGCAGGATTGGCTCCACGCGATCCAATTCCGTGTCCGCCATCTGCGCCGTCTGCCGCCGGGGACGCGATTCGCTTTCCTCGCCAATTCCATTCGGCGGAGATCGGGCACGACGCTTCCCTGAGACGCCCTTGTACCGCGCGAAACCGCTCAGACCACCCTGGACCTAAACCTTTTATTAACCTCGACCGGGTAAACCGTGACTCGCGGGACAGGCCAATGGGCCTCCCGGCCTTGGCAATACGCCAAATTTCGTCACCCCGGTTGTCCGGAGACCAATTGTGAACATTTCGTCTGTTGCCACGCATGCCGCCTTCGCCGCCCCGCCAAGGGCCGCGCCACCCAAACTCGACAATGACGGGGACTACGACAACGGCGCCAAGGCCCCACAACCGGCGCCCGCCAGCTCGGGCAGTGGGGGAAAGCGGGTCGATCTGACCGCCTGACCGCACGATCGCGCCGGGAAAGGCGCTGACGGGTCAACGGGCCGCTTGCTCGTGCGGCGGGTGCGTGTTACTCCGCCCGCCCAAGCCCTTCCGGGGGCCATTGGGGGATAGTTTAGCGGTAAAACTCCCGGCTCTGACCCGGGCATCCTTGGTTCGAATCCAGGTCCCCCAGCCAATTCTCAGATTTGGCCGAATTCGCCCCCGGCGAACCCTCTTCCGCCTTCGTCGGCGCCGTGGCTTTCATAAGAATATCAAAGGGTTGACGTAGGGTCACGGTTAGCTCGTTCCCCTTCCACGAGCAGTTCGAAACCATAAAATCCAGCAAGCGCCGTTTTTCCCGCGCAGCCTGCCCTTCGAACAGGCGACGCGCGGATCGCGCCAGTTCCAGCAGGTGGATTCCTTCATCCAGGTAGGATTGGTTCGCGGTCTGGTGGCGTTCGATATCGCGGAGGCACCGCGCCTGCTCGTCCCGCCATTGCGCCGCCATCCGGTCGAAGAACCCAGCGTCGATCCGGCCGTCCAGCTTGTCGACATACATCGCGTCCGTCCGGCCTTGGAGCCGGTTGTATTCGTCCTGGAGCCTCCCAATCGCGGCATCATGCTCCCGCTTCTCATCGGCGTGGCTGCCACGCAGCGCTTCACGCACCCAGGCCAGCACTTCATCGTCGAAGGTCAGCCGGTCGAGCACGGCGGCGAACTCGCGTTCCAGAACCTCTTCGCGGGTGTAGGGCTCCGGGCATTTCCCCCGGTATCCGGTGCAATGGTAGTAGACGTATTGCTTCTTCTTGATCTCTCCCACCATTGCGCATCCGCAGTGGCCGCAGACGACCAAGCCCGAAAACGCGAAATCGTGCTTGCCGCGCCGCGTCTTCCGCGCGTGCCGCCCGTCGAGCACGTCCTGCACCTGCTCCCACAATTCGCGCGAGACAATAGCCGTGTGCCGTCCGGTGAACCGCCGTCCATTCCAGTCGAAATCGCCAGAGTAAAGCCGGTTCCGCAGGATCGTGTGAACCGTGCTGACAGGCACCTTCGCGCCCGTCCGGGGATAGGCAAGCCCCCAAGCCCGAGCCTCTCGCGCCGCATCCTTCAGGGACATCGTGCCTGTGGCATAGGCCCCGAACATGCGGGCGATCAGCGGCGCAATGTCCGGGTCCTGCACGATGATCTTCTTGCCGTCCGGGCCGGTGACGTTGCGGTAGCCCAGAGGCGCCTTGGTGGGCCAGATGCCTTGCTCGACCTTCTCCTGAAGACCCTTGCGAGCCTCCTCGGACAGGTTGTCGATGTAGTTCTTCGCCATCAGCACCTTGATGCCGTGCATGAACTTTTCCGAGGACCGCGAGTCGCGGGACAGGACGACGCCTTCCTTCGGGAAGTGGATTTCGACATCGAGTTCGTCGATGGTCACCCAGTCCTTCAGGTTGCGGTAGAGACGGTCTGTTTTCTCAACCA
This sequence comes from Acetobacteraceae bacterium, assembly GCA_043782125.1. GTDB lineage: Bacteria > Pseudomonadota > Alphaproteobacteria > Acetobacterales > Acetobacteraceae > Rhodopila. The sequence goes on from JAYWAX010000149.1 coordinate 6,141, forward strand.
GCAGCACGCGGACGGAGGGATGCGCCCGGAGAAACGCGACCATCGCGCCAAATGCGACGCGGCCAGTTTGTTTCGCCGTCTCCACATCGACATATTCCTCGGCGATCCCGAAATCTTGCTCTGCCGCATATTCCTTCAGAAGCTTCAATTGCGCGGGGATCGAGAAGCCCTCCTTCTCCTGCTCCTTGGAGGAGACGCGGGCATAGATCACCGCCTGCTTGCGGGCTGGATCAGCGGCGGGTGCGGGCTTTGAGGACTTTGTCATGATGTTTAGTGTAAACTGGACACACCTTGAGTGCA
>JAYWAX010000150.1:0-6429 GCA_043782125.1 Acetobacteraceae bacterium
CCTCGCCGTCCGTTTCGGGTTCGTCGCTCGATTCGATGCGGACGATCAGCCGGTCGTCCTCCTTCCCAATGACGATCGCGCATTCGTCTTCGCCAACGGTGATGGTCAGGCCGCTCATGTGTGTCTCCAGTGAAGTCGAAAAAGCCGGGGGTCGATAAGCCCCGGTCGAAGCAGGCGGGGAGGCGGCGGAGCGGGTCAGGCTCGCCCGTAAGTGTCCTCAATCCGGACGATATCGTCCTCGCCAAGATAAGCGCCGGATTGCACCTCGATCAGGGTCAGCGGAATCTTGCCCGGATTCTCCAGCCGGTGGGTGCAGCCCAGAGGCAGATAGACGGCCTGGTTCTCGCTGAGAATAAGGGTCTCGGCATCGCGCGTGACTTTCGCCGTTCCGTTCACGACGACCCAGTGCTCGGCGCGATGGAAATGGCTTTGCAGCGACAGCTTGCCGCCCGGCGAGACCACGATGCGCTTGACCTGGAAACGTTCGCCGTTGGCGAGGCTCTCGTAATAGCCCCAGGGGCGGTAGGTCCGGTTATGCGCGACGGCCTGCTGCCGGCCCGCCACCTTCAGCCGATCCACCACCTTCTTCACGTCCTGGGCATTGTCGCGGTGCATCGCCAGCGCGACATCGCCGGTCACGACCACCACGACATCCTTCAGCCCGACCACGGCCGTCAGCATGCCGTCGCTGCGGACATAGCAATCCTGCGATGCCTCCAGAACGACGTCGCCGATCGTCACGTTGCCCGCCGGATCCTTCTCGCCAAGCTCCCACAGCGCATTCCAACTGCCAACGTCGGACCAGCCGATATCGGCCGGTATGACGGCCGCCTGCCGGGTCCGTTCCGCGACCGCGTAATCGAGGCTGATCGACGGGCAGGCGGTAAAGGCGTCCACGTCCAAACGAATGAAATCCAGATCGGCGCGCCGCCCCGCGACCGCAGCGCGCACGGCGGGCAACACGTCTGGCGCGTGCGTGTCCAGCTCCCGCAACAGCGCGTGCGCGGTGAACACGAACATGCCGGAATTCCACAAATGCCGGCCATCCGTCGACAGAACGGCGGCGACCTCGGCGTCCGGCTTTTCTACGAACCGCGCGACCGCGTGAACGCCGGGCGCATCCGCCAGCGCCGCGCCGATTTCGATGTAACCGTAACCGGTTTCAGGCGCCGTCGGACGCATGCCAAAGGTGACGATCTTGCCCGCCCGCGCCGCAACCGCCGCCGCCTGTAGCGCATCGTGCAGCGCTGCGGTATCGGCGATGGAGGCGTCCGCGGCCATCATCCATAAAATCGCGTCCGGGTCGTCCTCGGCGATCAACACGGCGGCGGCGGCGATGGCGGGGGCGCTGTTGCGGCCCACGGGTTCCAACACGATCCGGGCCTTGGCGATGCCGATTTCCCGCAACTGCTCGGCGATCAGGAAGCGGTGGGCTTCGTTGCAGACCACCACCGGCGGGGCGAAGCCGGGCCCCTTGGCGCGCAGAACCGTGTCCTGCAACAGGGAATGGTCCGACATCAGCGGCCAGAGCTGCTTCGGAAAGCTTTCGCGCGATACCGGCCATAACCGGGTGCCTGAACCGCCAGACAGAATCACGGGAACGATGGTGCTTGTGCTCATGGCGGGAGTGTTTGCCTCAGACCGGGGGGACCGCGCCACAGGAATTTCCGGGCGGGGACGCGCGGGCCGGGGGCTTGCAGGCAGGGGTTGTACCGGCGGCGGGGTTACCCAGGGCAATCGCTTGAATGCCGCCGCCGTGCCTCTTCCCGTCATGGCTCGCCCCTGAGCGCGCCATCGGCAGCTTCACGCCCGGCGTTGTCGCGCGAACCGGCCGCGATCCTTTCTCCAGACATTGTTTGTGCCGCGACCGATGGCCCGCTCGGGGGCGTGCCATGACGGGGAGCGACGCGTAGCCTGGTTCAAGCGATTGGCCCGGGGGTTTACCGGCGGGGGCTTGCAGGTGGGGGCGGGGGATGGTCAGGCCGCCCCCGCGCGTATGCCCCCGTTGGCCTAGTTCAGACCTTGATCATCGGGCAGCCGCCATCCTTCAGCGGCCGGAATGCCTGGTCCGCCGGGATTGTGGCCTTCAACTTCAGCAAATCCCAGGGAGCTTTGGATTCGGCCGGAGACTTCACCTCGAACAAATGAATGGGATGGGTCACGCGGCCGTCCTCGCGGATGATGCTTTCGCCGAAAATCGGGTCCTTCGGCGGCGTGGCGCGCATGTGGGCGATGACGTCGCGGCCGCTGGCCTTGGCGCGATCGACGCCCATCGCGGCGACGGTTTTCAGGTAATGGCTGACCGCCGAATACTGGCCCGCCTGCGCCGAGTTCGGCATCGTCTTCGTCTGCATGCGCGCCTGGAATCGCAGCGCGAACGCGCGAGCCGCCTCGTTCATGTCCCAGTAATACGGCTCCGCCAGACGCACGCCCTGCGCCACCTCGAGACCGACGCTGAAGATATCGTTGATCAGAAGACCGGTCCCGACGATCTTCTGGCCCGCCTTGACCAGCCCGAATTCGACCGCCTGCTTGATGCAGTTCACCGCGTCGGTGCCGCCATTCGCGAGGCCCACGACTTTCGCGCCGCTCGCCTGCGCCTGCAACAGGAACGCCGAGAAATCGGCCGTGCCGGGGAAGGGATGGCGCGCTTCCCCCAGCACCTTGCCGCCGTTGGCCCGCACGAAATTCATGCAATCGCCCGCCAGCGCATGGCCGAACGCGTAATCGGCGGTCAGGAAGAACCACGAATCGCCGCCGTCTTTGACCGTCGCCTCCACCACCGCATGGGGAATGCCCCAGGTATCGTAAACCCAGTGCAGGTGATTAGGCCCGCATCTGGCGCCGGTGATCATCGACGACGCCGCGCCGGTGAAGATCGCGAGCTTGTCCTTCGCCTTCGCCATCTCCCCGATCGCATAAGCGGCCGAGGACAAGGGCACATCCGTCAGCAGATCGACGCCCTTGTTGTCGAACCAGTCTCCGGCGATCGCCAGCGCGACGTCGGGCTTCAACAGCAGATCGGCCGACAAAAGCTCGACCTGGATCGCGGGATGTGCCTTTTGGAAGTCCTCAACCGCCAAACGCGCGCCCAATACCGATCCTGGGCCAAGCAGCGCGGAATACGTGCCGGTCATGTCGGTCAGCACGCCGACACGGATGGTCTTGTCGGCGGCATGGGCGGCGCGGGCCGTCAGGGCGGTGGCGGCGCCGGCCGCGAGAACGGTCCGGCGTGAGATCGGGCTGGTCATGTTTCCTCCGTGGGTCGTCCGCCGGGTTGTCCGGTCGTGTGCCGGGCAGTATGGCTGCGGAATCCGCACGGCGCCATCGCGGCGGAGGCGTGTTGTTCGAATTCTTCGGCGATTTGGCGTGCGGTGTGGCGGTGCGTGGGTTACGGCGAGCGGGCTTGCCTACCCAAAGGCACGCCGGTCCACCGGCGGATACGGCTGCTCCAACCCATCCACCGGAACGTTCCGCCCATTGATCCAATGTGCCCGCGGCGAGGCCACGAAAACAATCGCGTCTGCGACTTCTTCCGCCGTCCCCAGCCGTCCCATCGGGAATCCGTGTTTGACGTAATCTTCGTAAAACGCCGGATTGGCCAGCCGGTAGCGGTCCCATCCGTTGCCCGGCACCAGGATCGAGCCGGGCGAGACGGTGTTTACCCGTATCCCATACGGAACGAACTCCAAAGCCCATCGTTCCGCGTCGAAAATCAGCGCCGCCTTGGCTGCCCCGTACTGTCCGGACATCGCCAGTTGCGGCACCCAGCCGGAAATCGAGGCCACGTTCACCACCGATGCTCCCGCCCGTCCTTTCATGAACGGCAGCGCGAGGCGCATCATGCGCACGGTCTGAAGTAAATTCACATACAGTACCCGCCGCCAATCCTCGTCGGTGCTGTCCGCGATCTTCGTGCCGCCGCCCCCGCCGCCGACGTTGTTCACCAACCCGTCGATCCCGCCAAACGCCCCGACCATGGCCGCGATCGCGCCGGCCGCTCCCTCGGGGGTCGCGACATCCGCGGCATGGCTCGCCACCTGGCCGCCCGCCGCGCGGATCGCGGCTTCCGCTTCGGCCAGGACGTCCGCCGACCGCGCCGTCAGCATCACGCGCGCGCCCTCGGCAGCAAAGGCTTTCGCCGCCGCCAGCCCGATCCCCCGGCTGGCGCCCGTGATCAGAATGGCCTTGTCCTTCAGCCGCAAATCCATCAGCGCGCCCCCATCCACACGTTTTCGAAACGGGGAAAATTATACACGCTGTTCACCATCGGCACGATGCCATGCACGAAGGGCTGCCAGCATGTTCCGGCTTTGTTATGATACAGGATCGGCCGCGCCAAATCTTCCTGCAACCGGCGATCGATCTCCCATACCAGTTTTTTGCGTGCCTCGACATCCGTTTCCATCGACTGCCGGTCGAACAGAGGTTGCAGGTCTTTGTTGCAGTACTGGGTGAAATTACGCGCCGAGCCGCAGCCGTAATTCTCGTAAAAATTCTGGTCGGGATCGTCCACCGCGCCGCAGGTGATGTTCGGCCCGATCGTGTAATCTTTCCGGGTGATTTTCGGAAACCAGGCGGCGGTGTCGACCGGCACCAGTTCGGCGTCGATATAAATGTGTCGAAGCGTCTCTGTCAGCAGCACGCCGGGATCGCGATGTGCCGGCACGTTCCGCGCGTTGACAATCAGTTTCAGGCGGTTGTCCGGCCCGTAGCCGTGTTTTTCCATCAGTTTTCGCGCCTCCGCCCGGTTCGCCTCCACCGAGCCCGAATATCCGGGCAGCGCGGCCTGCATGTCCGGCGGCATGCCCCAACTGCCTTCCGGCGCGGGCTGCATCGCGCCGCCGATCAGGCCGTTGCCCTCGGTCAGAATGTCGATGAACGCCTGACGGTCGAGCGACAGCGCCAAAGCGCGGCGAATGTCGGGATTGTCGAACGGCGGACGCTCGCGGTTCACGATCACGTTGACGGCGCAATTATTCGCCTGCAACCGGCACGCCGCGTGCGGCGCCTGCGCCACGATGTCTTTCAGCAGCGCTGCCGTGATTTCATTGGGAAACGTCATGTCGAGTTTGCCGGTGACGAAGGCCAGGACGGAGGTGGAACGATTGGGGACGATCGTCCACTCGATCCCGTCCAGATACGGCCGGTCCTTGCGCCAGTAATCGGTGTTCTTGGTCAGTTTGATGAATTCGTTCCGCCGGAATTCCACAAACCTGAACGGGCCGGTGCCGATCGGGTTGGCGCGCATGTCCGCCAGCGGCACATGGCAGGGGTAAATCGCCGAGTATCCCGCCGCCAGTAACGACAGCATTGCGGGCTGCGGCCGTCCCAGTTGGAAGGTGACCTTGAAGTCCCCGTCCGGCACGACATCTTTCAGGTTATGATACCAGCCGCCCCGCGGATTGTTGCGCAATGCGGTGGCAGACCGCCCCAATATATAATTCCAGGTGCATTTCACGTCGGCCGAGGTGAAGGGTTTCCCGTCGTGCCATTTCACCCCTTGGCGCAGCACGAACGTCAACGCCGTTTTATCGGCGTTCCAGGACCATGACGTTGCCAGTTCCGGTTCGATGTTTTCGGCGGTGTTGCGGGGTTCGTCCTGTTTGAACAGCACCAGGTTGTTGAAGATCGCCATGAATGGCGCGGTCACCGAATCGCTGGATTCCTCCAGGATCGAGGGGCTGGCGGGGCTGTCCCGATGCGCCACGCGCAGCACGCCGCCATGTTTCGGTTCTTGCGCGCTGGGCGGCGACGCCGAAAAGCCCAGGGTTATGAACGCGAACAGCGCGATCCACGAAAAGCGGTTCATCGGTGTGGCCTCCCTCCGGTTTTCGCGATGGTAGCGGCATTGGCGCGTTGCCCCAAACCCGGTTCAACGGGCGCTTCGTTCGGTGGCGTGCTGGCGTAAAGCTCCTCGCCGGGTCACGGGCAGCGCCCCGAAGCGCCCGGCGCGCAGGGGATTGACGCGCGGCCGATTTCGCCAACCTCTAACGCCATCGCCCGCGACGATGGAGCCCGCGCCTTGATACGCTTTTCCGCCATGACGATGTTTTTTCTCGCGGCGGCTTTGGCCGGATGCGGGCCCAGTTATTCGCCGGACACTTATTCGCCGAATGCCGCGCAGCAGGCGAACAAGGTCGACTCGGGTGTTATCGCGGGTGTGCGTCCGGTGAAGATCAGCGCCCAGGGAACGGTGGGCGGGGTGACGGGGGCGACGGCGGGCGGGGTGGCGGGGTCTCAGGTGGGCGCGGGTGCGTCCAGCGCGTTCGGCGCCATCGGCGGGTCATTGCTTGGCGGGTTGATCGGCGTGACGGCGGAGCACGCGGTCAGCGACGCCGATGGGTTCGAGTATATCGTGCGCAAGCCCAACGGCGAGTTGCTGAGCGTCACCCAAAAGGACAAGACGCCGCTGCCGGTGGGCCAGAA
>JAYWAX010000151.1:0-6397 GCA_043782125.1 Acetobacteraceae bacterium
GCGTCCATCGCCGCGTCCGCGTCGAGGCGGATGAACGCGTGGAGCTTCGGTTGGAGGTGGTCGATGCGGGCGAGCAGCGCCTTGGTCAATTCCGTCGGCGACAGCGTGCGCGCGGCATAGGCCTTGGCGATATCGGTGGCGGAGAGCCAGTGGAGATCGGTCACAGGGCGGGCTCCGCTTGCATGGGGGGCCAGGGTTCGGCGGCGGGATTGGTGGGGTAGGCGACGGCGCCCGCGTGGCCGAGGGCCTGGTTGGCGGCGGTTTCGATGTCCTGGGGGAAGTCGGCGAGGGCTTTGTCCAGGCCAGCGGCTTTGGCGAGGGCTGCGATGGTGGGGTCCATGGCGGGGGCTCGTGCGTGGTTGTGCGGCTGCGAACGTGGCAGGGAATTGGGGGAAGGGGAAGGGTGAGGCAGGGGGGGGCGCGGTGCTGGATTTGGGCGCCTGGTGCGAAGTGTTCTCATTCTCATGGATTTTCCGGCTGGAAACCTGTTGCATGCCCGGAGCCAAGCGGAAGCGCGCGCGAGTCGCGCTACCATGGTTACCGCCGACCAGTGAATATAGCAAAAAAGCGATGACATGATTGCGTTCCGGTGCTATGCGTCTCCTGGAGAGGATGGTGAGCTTCAATCTTGGTATGAAAAGCAGCTGCCGAGGGTGCAAGCGGCCGTGGTCGCAGTCATAGAGGCGCTCTCTCATCGGCAACGTTCGCATTGGCGCCGAAAAGCGTACGCGGAGTTGAAGGGGGGGCTTTGTACGGGGCTGGGTGAGATCAGAATTGAAGAACCGAAGGGCGTACACCACCGCATCTTCGGCTTCTTCACGGAAGATGGGTTGGAATTCACAGTCCTGTATGCGTTCGCGAAGGACGCCGACCCTGATTACCTGATGGCTTGCCCAGAGGCACAACGACGGAGACGAGACATTGAACGGGATAGATCGTTTATTGGAGGCAGTCGATTTCCAAGGGCGGCAGGGCGCGGCGGACGCACTGGATAATCGCGATTTTCGTGCCTCTTATGTCGCGCACAGTGTACGCGCGTTTCTCGCCGATCAAGTCCGGGTTCTGCGGGGAGACAGGTCCCAAAAAATATTCGGAGAGATAATTGGCAAGCCTCAAAGCGTGATCTCCCGGCTGGAAAATGAAGAATATGGCAAGGTTACCTTACAGACTTTGCTCGATATCGCCGAGCGCCTCGACATCGCGCTGGTGGTGCGATTTGTCGATTTTCCTACATATATTCAGCGGAATACAGATTTTTCAGATGCGGCGGCGGCTCCCCGGTCATATCGGGAAACTAATCGACATATGACGTTGACCGAACATAACATTCAGGACGAACCGAGCACCGCGCTGAGGGCGTTCTTGAAGTCGTCGTACGAGCAAACATTTTCTTCATCCCTGACGAAAGCGGTTAATGAACAGAATGGCGCGCAGAACCGTGCCACCGGTTGGATAAATCAATATCGCCAACTTTCGGGCGACCGGACGAATGCGGCCAATAAGTTGAGCCAATTCAGTCAGTCGGTGGATGTCCTTGAAACACATTACGTGAATAATGCGCGGGAGCATGCGGCATGAGACTTATAAATGCCGAGACGGGGCGCGTAATCCAACTGTTTACGGCCGATGAAGTTCGCCCGAGGCTTGGGTTTGACCTTCCTAAATTGGTACACCATGTTGTCAGTAAGTACGGATTTTCGTCTGGACCCACCGATACGGCGGGACTTTCGCTATCGACCGGACTCCGGTTTGAGAAGGGGCGGTTTTCCGCCGCGAATGTGGGCGAAGCTGCGATTGAGGACCTGTCCCTGCACAATGACGGTATTATCGCGAGTTGCGCGGATACGGACATAGCAGATCGATTTATCGACGACGTCGTGGAATGGCTCATTGAATCGGCGTTGATTCGTCAGCCTGTGACTGAGAAGCCAAGAATTTATACCAGCAATCTGGTCGTGGAGTTTGACCTTCTGCCGAAGGTTCTTCTGGATCGGATATTTCGACTGAGCGATAAATTACGAGAGGCCCTAAATGATCAATATGGTTGGGACCACCCAACGAGTTTGCACCGGCTGGCGTTTTCGTCGGATCCATCCGCCATTCCGGCACATCGCAACACACTATTCGCTATTGAACGTCGTGCCAATATCCCGTTTCATCAAAATTGGTTTTGGTCTGCGGCACCTTTGCCGATCTTAAAACATATACGTCTTCTGGAGGCGGTTGAGAGGGAATTCATTGATAACTGATCCAGGAATCACACATTCTGAAGGACATGGGTTTCTGATTTAAAGTACTCTTCGGTTGGAGGATAAAATTCGTGCGCCGTTCGATCGTCACGTTTCCGACCTGTCAAGATTAACAAATTTATCTGTTTCTGAAGTCCGTTCCACGCGCAAATTCGTCACTCAAATAAACGGGCCAACCCCAGGAGAATCGACTTCCACAACAGGTGCAATGCGTGCACGCAGCTTGTGTGCTCAGCTGTCCTTACCAAAGGATCGGCATGCGAGACCCTATGCGAGGCCTGCTGTCCGACCCGGCCTGCAAGGCACGGCCTTTTTGGTTTAAGCACAATCCATGCCCAACCAACACGATGTCATCGTCCTTGGCGCCGGTGCCGCCGGCCTGATGTGCGCTATCTCCGCCGGCCAGCGCGGCCGCCGCGTTCTGCTGCTCGACCACGCCCGCGAGCCCGGCGCCAAAATCCTCATCTCCGGCGGCGGCCGCTGCAATTTCACCAATCTCGGCACCGCCCCCGGCCGGTTCGTGTCGCAAAATCCGCATTTCGCGCGCTCTGCTCTGGGCCGCTACACGCCCGCCGATTTCATCGCCCTGGTTCAGCGCCACCGCATCCCCTTCCACGAGAAAACCCTGGGGCAATTATTCTGCGACGGCTCCGCCCGCGCCATCGTGGCGATGCTGCTTGCCGAAGCCCAGTCGGCAAATGTCGATGTCAGGACGGGGCATCGGGTGACGGGATTGAGCAAGCCCGGAGATTTTCTGGTTGAAACGGATCACGGACCGTTCTCGGCGGACAGCGTGGTGCTGGCTACCGGCGGGTTGTCGATCCCGAAAATGGGCGCCACCGGCTTCGCGCACGACGCGGCCCGCCGCTTTGGACTGCGCGTGACCGAAACCCGGCCAGGCCTGGTGCCGTTGACCTTCGAGGGCGCCGAATTGGACATGATGCGTCCCCTCGCGGGCGTGGCGCTGGACACGGAAACCGCGATCGGACGGCAGAAGTTTCGCGAAGCTGCGCTGTTTACCCATCGCGGCATGTCCGGCCCGGCGATCTTGCAGATATCTAACTATTGGACCGGCGGACCGATCGTGGTCAACCTGTTGCCAGACCAGGATGCCGCCGCGGTGCTGCTGGACCGCAAGGACACCCGGCCGAGAGCGGAACTCCCGACGATCCTGGCGGAGCTGCTGCCGCGCCGCCTCGCGCTGGCCCTCGACATCCCCGCGACCCGGCTCGCCGACACGCCGGACCGCGTCCTGAAAGACCTCGCGGCCCGGATTCAGGCCTGGACCGTCACGCCGTCGGGCACCGAAGGTTACGCGAAGGCCGAGGTCACCGCAGGGGGCATCGACACGCGCGATTTGTCGTCGAAAACGATGGAAGCGACACAAGTTCCCGGCCTGTTCGCAATCGGCGAGGCCGTCGACGTCACGGGATGGCTTGGCGGCTACAACTTCCAATGGGCCTGGGCCGGCGGCTGGTGCGCGGGGCAGGCGGTTTGATCATCCCACCCGCAGCAGCCGAGGTCCCTCGCGCCGCAGCCAGGTCATGGCGCGGGAGGAATGCGCGGTCAGCGAGGCGACCAGCGCCCAAAAATCCGGACCGTGGTTCATGTGGCGGAGGTGCGCGACCTCGTGCGCCGCGACGTAATCCTGGACGAAATCGGGCGCCATCACCAGTCGCCAACTGAACGCCAAGGCGCCGCCGGGAGCGCAACTGCCCCAGCGGCTGGAGGTGTCCTTGATGGCGATCCGCGCGGGGATGACGCCCGCCATGCCCGCTTTGGCGCGGACCAGAACAGCCAGGCGCCGTCCGGCCTCGGCGCGGAGGAAATCGACAGCGCGGCGCGGCAGGAATTCGGGCGCGCCGGTGACGTGAAGCTCGCCGTCTTCCAACCAGGCGCCGCCGCGGCGGTCCGGGTGGTGGCGGATGCGATGCGGGACGCCGCCGATCGGGACCGCAGCGCCATCGGCCAAGGCGACGGCGGTGGGAAGTGCTGCGATGCGTTGCGCAACCCAGTCCGCATGCCCCATCAGCAGCGCCATGCCCGCTTTGCGGGTCGCGCGCGGGGGCAGAGTCACGACGATGGCGCCGTCGCTGGGGTCGATGCGCAGGCTGACGCGGCGCGCCCGCGGGTTGCGGCGCCAGTGTACGCGCGCTGCACCAGAGGGCAGCGTGACGATCTCTGAGTCCGGGGACTCGGCGGCCCGCGTCTGGGCTGATAGAAGGCCCGCCATGCTGTATCCACTCGCCTCCATGACCGGATTCGCCCGCACCGAGGGCTCCATCGAAACCCTGACATGGGCCTGGGAACTGCGCGCCGTCAACGGCCGCGGTCTGGAGCTGCGATTCCGCCTGCCGCCCGGCTGGGACGCGATGGAGCCGGGGTTTCGCGAAATGGCGGGGAAGTTGCTGAAGCGCGGCAATGTGAACGCAAATCTGACGGTGCGCCGGGACATGGAGACGCGGGCGTCGATTGACGAAGCGGCATTGGCGAATGTCGTGGCATTGGCCCTCGATCTGCACAAACGCATTCCCGGCAGCCCGGTGCCGCGGGTGGAAGCGTTGATGACGATGCCCGGCGTGATGCGTCAGGCGCCCGCCGATCCGGCACAGGAGCGAGAGGCAGCTTCCCCGGCGGCGCAGGCCGGTTTCGCTTTGGCGCTGGAACATCTGGTGGTGGCGCGGGCGGCGGAAGGCGCGCGGCTCGCCGCCGTTATGTCGGAGCAGTTGGAGGAGCTCGCCGGTCTGCGCGATCTGGCGGAGCGCGAGGCGTCGGATCAGCCCGCAGCGCAGCGGGCGCGGGTGATGGAAACGTTGCGGTCGCTGCTGCGTGAATCGCCGTCTCTGCCAGAGGAACGAATCGCGCAGGAAGTGGCCTTGCTGGCGGCGCGGTCCGATGTGCGGGAAGAGTTGGATCGTTTGGCCGCGCATATCGGTGCCGCGCGGGCGCTAATGGCGGAAGGGATCAATATCGGGCGGCGCTTCGACTTCCTGGTGCAGGAATTCAACCGCGAGGCGAATACGTTGTGCAGCAAGTCCGCCTCGGTCGCGCTGACGAATACCGGCCTGAAGCTGAAGGCGACGATCGAGCAGTTGCGCGAGCAGGTGCAGAACATCGAATGACCGGCATCGCGCGCCGGGGCCTGTGCCTTGTGTTGTCGGCGCCGTCCGGGGCCGGCAAGACGGCGATCGCCAACGCCTTGATGGCGCGGGAGCCCGGGTTACGCCGTTCCGTTAGCGTGACGACTCGCGCGCCGCGGCCGGGCGAGGTGGATGGCGTGCATTACCATTTCGTTTCGGAAGACGCCTTTACAGCGATGGACCGCGACGGCGCCTTGCTGGAATGGGCACGGGTGCTGGCGGGAACGCATGCTTATGGCACACCGCGGGCGCCGGTCGAGGCCGCGCTGGCGGCGGGCGACGACGTGATTTTCGATATCGACTGGCAAGGGTTCCGATCGTTGCGGAAGGCATTGCCCAGTGACGTAGTGGGCGTTTTCATTCTGCCGCCGGGATTGGACGATCTGGAGAAACGATTGCGGTCTCGCGCGGGGGATTCGTCCGCCGAAATCGACCGGCGGATGCGGCTGGCGCGCGATGAGATTTCGCATTGCCGGGAATTCGATCATGTCGTGGTCAACGACCGGTTGGACGACGCAATAGAGGACGTGGTTTGCATTCTCCGCGCGGTGCGGCTGGCGACGGCGCGGCTTGTGGGGCTGGATGGATTCGTGGCGGCGATGGGCGGGGCAGCGCCATAGGTCAATTTTTCGGACACCGACGCTGGCATCGCTCACCGCCAGCGCAGCAGAGTCCGTTCCAACACACCTATCAACCCGGACACCGTCAAACCCATCAGCGACAGCACCACGATCCCCGCCATGAGTGATTCAGTGTCGTAAAGATTGCCTGCCGACAGCACGAACGCGCCGATCCCGTTCTCGGCGCCGATCATTTCCGCTGCCACCAACAGGACAATCGCGATCGAGGAGGTCACCCGGAAGCCGCTGAGGATCGCCGCCGCCGCCCCGGGCAGCACGATCGCGCGGACGATGGTGGCGGTGGAGAGCCCGAAGCTCTGTCCCATGCGGATCATGCCGCGCGGGACGTTATCGACCCCGCCCATCGTTGCGATGACGGTGGGGAAGA
>JAYWAX010000152.1:0-2290 GCA_043782125.1 Acetobacteraceae bacterium
ACCGCCACCATTGCCTTCCTGACAACGGCATTTCGGAGATCGATTCTGACTCTATCCGCCAACCTTCATCCGGGATTTTTCCATAATGAGAACTGCTGACCGCCGGGATACCAGCCAAGGCGGGTTACTCCCGGATCACCAACCGAGATCGGTGGCCTTCAGGCCCATCAAAACCTTCCCCGCGGATTCGTAATGCGTTGGCAACGCCGCCAAATGCTGCACACCGACGTGGATATCGCGGAAATACCTTTCCAGCGGGTTCTTGCTGTAGACGGCATTGGTTCCGGCGGCGTGGAACACAAGATCGACCGCGCGCACCGCCTCCCGCATCGCATGCACGATCGCGAGGCGCAGTTGGGCGATGGGCATATCGAGGTCTTTCTCGCCCGCGCAGGTGGCGGCCCAGGCGGTTGTGGCGGCGTCGATGACGTAGGCCCGGGCGCCGTTCACGATCGCGTCCGCTTCCGCCACCCTCGCCTGGGCGTACGGCCGTTCGCGCAGCACGGCGGGAGACATGGTCGTGCCTTCCCGTTTCGCGAGGTCGATGAAGCTGTCGATGGCGCCCCGGGCGATGCCAAGCGCGTTGGCGGCGGTGCCGGTCCAGGTCGCCGCGAACATCATGCGGGGGTTATAGAGCGGTCCGGGCTCGCGCGGCGGATCGAAAATCGACAAGGTATGGGCCTGGGGGACGAAAACGTTTTCGACGGTGAAATCCTGGCTGCCGGTGCCGCGCATGCCGACGACGGTCCAGGTATCGACGATGGCCGCCTGGTCGCGCGGCACCCACATCGCGCGGACGACCTGACGTCCCGCGGCGTCCAGGCGGGGTTGACCGGCGTCCATGACGTTAGCGGAACAATAGAGCCAATTCGCGTGATCGATCCCGCTCGCGAAATTCCATTGGCCATCGACACGGTAACCGCCCGCGACCGCGTGCGCGTTGCCCATTGGGCGCAGCGAACCGGCGGGGCGGAAATCGGCGGGCGTGCCGGCGAAATGGCGTCCGATCTCGACCGGCATCAAGCCCAGAAACGCCGACATCGCGACGCGGACCATCAGGCACCAGCCCGCCGATCCATCGATTTTCGAAATTTCCTCGATGACCTGAAAGGCGGTTACCGGCGGCAGTTCCAGCCCGCCCATGGAGCGCGGCAGATACATCGCGAACAGGCCGGAGGCGGCAAATTCCATGGCGATATGGTCCGGCATGCGCCGGTCGCGCTCGGCCGCATCGCGTGCGGCGAGAACCATCGGGGCGATCCGTTTGGCCGCCGCGATCGCATCGGCAGAGGCGGTGGATGTTGTTTGGCTGGCTGGCATGTGCCGTCTCCTGAACCGCGTGGTCCTCGACCGGGAAAATTCCGCCGATGTTATAGATCGGCAACCCTGATCCAGGTTCCGATCGCCGCCGCGACCAAGCCGCCCGCGCCCAGAAAAACCGGCGTGTTGGCGTGGAATTCGCTGGCGATGGCGATCCAGATGGCGAAACTGGCGAAGCCCACGGCAATGCCGCCGATCAGGCTGGCGCGTCCCGGCTTGATCCGCGCGCGCGGCTGAACCTGGGTCATTCGGCCGCCGCGCGGACATGGCCCACGCGCACATCGTCGGAGGTGTTGCGGACGCGCTTCAGATCGCGCCGCACCCGGCCGGTGTCGTAGCCGTTAAAGATATGTTTCAGCAGGCCGCAAGCGAGATCGGACGTCCCGAAAAACCAGTCGGCGACCGGATAGGTCAGGTTGAAATTCCGCTCCATCATGATCGCGGTGTTGTGATGGGCGATGTGATGGCGGCGGATCGAGTTCACCAGCGGGATGTGCCGCACGAAAGAGTCGTTCTTCACGTGGCAGCAGAAGTGGAAAGTCTCGTAATTCAGATAAAGCGCGACATTCGTTATAAGGAGCATCCAACCGGCGTTCGCGGCGCCAAGAAAGCCCAGTACGGCGGCGGGTGGAATGGACAGCGCCATGAAGGCGACAAGGGCGTAAGGCGGGAAAAACACAATCCGGAAATCGCGGGTATTGTCGATCGTGGGCTCGATTTCCGTGAAAAACTGGTGATGCGCCAGGGTGTGGCGTTTATAGATGCCCATGAAACCTTTGATTGGACGGTGCATGATGTACCGGTGGATCCACCACTCGAACACATTCGACACGCCGAAGGCGAAGGGGATAATAAGATATTCGTACCAGGCGGGGGCGTGGACCTGGCGGGCGCAGTACCAGATGGCGGAAATACCAAGCGCGAAGATCAACGCGACGTGCGCCCAACCGAAATAGGCGGGGGCGATGCG
>JAYWAX010000153.1:0-2288 GCA_043782125.1 Acetobacteraceae bacterium
GCGGTTTCCCCATTGAAGAGATCCTTCAAGATCGTCACCATCGCCGATGACGGGACCGTGCTCTCGATGAAGGACCGCGTGAAAGCCGAGGCCGCTCAATGAAGGGTGTGGTTGTCATCGACACCAACCTCATGGTGTTGTTGATTGTCGGGTCAGCGTCGAGGTCGTACATCTCCCGGCATAAACGTCTCGACGGTTACACGGCTGACGACTTCGACATGCTGGGACTGATCATCGCTGAATTTTCCGGGATCATCCTGCTGCCGCATATCCTGGCGGAGGTCTCAAACATCATCCGGCAAACGGGAGGGCAGATGGATTATCCCACGCGGACGGAAATCCATGGGAAGTTACGAACCTTGATCATGACCTGTGCCGAGCTTCCAATCCCCAGCATGAATGGCGCCCGGCGTGAGGAATGTGACAGGCTTGGACTCACGGATGCGATGATCCTGCATTTTTGCACAATGCACATGAACGGAATTGCTCCAACATTGCTGACGGTTGACAGTGATCTCGCCGACAGCGCGTACTCCCTGGGCTATGGCGTCATCGACTACAAAAGGGAATTCCTGTCATCATAATCATCGTTGATGATATCCTCGTCCTGGGATGGCTTCGACCGGACCACCTGTTCCTGGCCGTGTCGTGGCGCCATGCTGAAGCAGGTGGCGCATCCGTGTCATCCATCGCGGACATTCGACTCGCCACCGGCTTCATGCCGCTGGACACGTCGGAGACGCTGTTCAACTGGGATCCGGTGTGAACCGCGTATCGCCCGCTGCCGCGAAGACCCGGTACGGCAAAGTCCCCGGTTAAAGCGAAGACCAGGAGAGTTCGCCCATGGGGACACCGCCCTGCCCAATCTGCCAGCATGGGGAAACCGCCGAATTTCCCCCAAGGGCGGGGCCGCCGTTACGCCTGTGCGCGCAATGCCGGCATGTCTTCCGCGATACCATGCCCGATGCCCGTACCGTGTTGTCCCACCACGAGGAACACTACCGCCAGACACGGCGGCGGGACGCGGACCAAACGGCGACGCGCGCGTATCATCGGTCGCACCTCGCCGAACTGGCGCGCTTCGCCGGTACCGCGGTGGCGGATCTCGCGATCGCGGATATCGGTTGCGCCGAACCGGTGTTCCTGGAGGAGGCGCTGCTGGCCGGCGCACCCGTGGCGATCGGCGTGGACTGGCCGGCGGAAACCCGTGCCGATGGCGCGGCGCGCGGCATTCCCGTCCTGTCGCCAGGGGACTATCTGGAACGGGTTCCCGATGGCGCGCTGGACGTTTTGCGATATTCCTATATTCTGCACAGACTGCCCGATCCGGCCGCGATCCTGTGCGAACAGGTCCGTAAACTCCGCCCAGGGGGTCTCGTGCATGTCACGCAGCCCAACATACCCGTGCTTCGCTTTCCTCCCGGCGCGCCCGACCTTCCCAACGCCGCCTGGCTCGGGCAATCGCACTTCTTCTCGCCGCTCTCCCTGCTCACCCTGGCGCGCGTGGCGGGGCTGACGCCGGAGATGTTCTTCACCGTCACGGACCCGGAAGGCTCGCGGGCGCGATACGGCGCGGAGATCGATCTCGACCACGCGCGGGATCATTTGGCGGATCTGGCCGGTATGGGGGAAGACGGGCGTGGCGAACTGAACAATTATCCGTTTTACCTGGGATACGATTGCGCGATTCATCTGCGCGCCGGCCATTCGCGCGCCGGAACCGGGGACGCGGAGGATGACGCGGCGGACCCGGCACACCGGCGTCTGGCCGCGGCGGAACGGCGGATCGGCGTCCTGCGCACGATGGTCCTGATGCCGCGGGTCGCCCCGCCTCCCCTCGCCCCGCGGGGCGGAGCGCGTGAGGAGGGGGGCACAACGCCCACCACCGATACCGCGCGCCTGTGGAGCACGTTACGGAACATCGCGGACCTGGCGTTCGATTCGCTGGCCATCGCCGCGCGTGCGCCGCATTTCGTCCGCCCGCCGCGGCTGGAAATACGCACGGCGCATCCCATCGCGTTGCTCAGCGCCGACCATGTGCATCCCCGCGGCACCGCCAACGACGACACGCGCCATCCCCGCTTCGTCAGCGCCTGCGAACGGCGCTTTCCCCGGCCCCTGTCGCATCTCGATCTCGGCTGCGCGGGGGGCGGGCTGGTCTGGGATTTCCTGCTCGCAGGTCATTATTCGTATGGTATCGAAGGCAGCGACTTTTCCCGTATCAACCGCCGGGGTTTCTGGCGGGTCGTGCCGGAACAATTGTTCACCGCCGACATCACCGAACCCTT
>JAYWAX010000154.1:0-6378 GCA_043782125.1 Acetobacteraceae bacterium
TTAACGAGTCAATCGGTCAAAACGATCCTGTCATGGTCCGCGAAGGCGGACCATCCACGATTTGCGGTGCTGGACTGGTAAAAGACGTGGATGGTCCGCTTTCGCGGACCATGACGGGGTGTGGCGGCGCGTGCCTCAAACGGAGCGGTTATTCTTCGCCGTCGCCTTAGGGGCGTCATTGGCCCCCGCGATCTGCTATCCTCCGTTCCAACAGACCGAGGAGAGTCCCCCATGGCCCCGCCGCCCGTGCTTCGGCTTCACGAGGCCGACAACATCGTCATTGCCCGGGTGTCGCTGATGGCCGGCGCGCCGTTGGTGGACAACGCCGCCGCGGCGCAAAGAATCCCCGCCGGACACAAAGCCGCGATCCGCCCGATCGCCAAAGGCGAGGCCATCCGCCGCTATGGCCAGATCATCGGCTTCGCGTCGGAGGATATCGCGTCCGGCCGTCACGTTCACGTCCATAATTGCGAAATGGGCGACTTTGCCAAGGACTATGCGTACGGCGTGGACGCAAAACCGACCGAATATTTCGATGCACCCGCGACATTTCAAGGGATCCGGCGGCCCGATGGAAAGGTCGCGACGCGCAATTATATCGGTATTCTGACCAGCGTGAATTGTTCTGCCCATGTCGCGGGCCTGGTCGCGAATATGTTCCAGCGCAATCCTTTCACCGATCACAACCCGCTCGCCGATTATCCCCATGTCGATGGCGTCGTCGCGCTGACGCATAAAACCGGCTGCGGCATGACGCAGGATGAGCCATTGCGCGTGCTGCGCCGGACCCTCGCCGGCTACGCCCGCCACCCCAATTTCTCCCATGTCATCGTCCTCGGACTGGGCTGCGAAGTCAATCAGATTGGCGGACTTATGGAGGAGCAACGACTTTCCGGGCGGCTGCGCGCGCTGGATATTCAGACCATGGGCGGCACCCGCAAAACTGTCGCGGCGGGTGTGGATTTCGTCCGGGAGGTGCTGGCGGAATCGAACACGGCGCGGCGCGAGACAGTGCCGGTCAGCGCCCTGACGGTGGCGCTGCAATGCGGCGGGTCCGACGGGTATTCCGGCATTTCGGCGAACCCCGCGCTGGGGTACGCCAGCGATCTCATTGTCCGCAACGGCGGGTCGGTGATCCTGTCGGAAACGCCGGAAACCTATGGCGCGGAACATCTGCTCACCCGTCGCGCGGTGTCGCGGGAGGTCGGCGAGAAACTCGTTGGCCTGATGCATTGGTGGGAGGATTATACGAAGCGCGAGGGCGCGGAGATGAACGCCAATCCCTCCCCTGGCAACAAGGCGGGCGGGCTGACGACCATTCTTGAAAAATCGCTTGGCGCCATGGCGAAGGCCGGCAGCACAAACCTTGTCGATGTCGTGCAATATGCCGAGGAAGTGGCCGCGCGCGGTTTCGTGTTCATGGATACGCCCGGTTACGACCCCGTTTCCGCCACCGGGCAGGTCGCGGGCGGTGCGAATGTCGTGTGTTTTACCACCGGCCGGGGCTCCGTTTTTGGCTGTAAGCCTGCGCCGTCGATCAAGCTCGCGACAAATTCGACCATGTTCCGTCATATCGAGGACGACATGGATATCAACTGCGGCACGATCCCGGACGGCGACGAAACGATCCAGGCGTGCGGGCAGCGGATTTTCGACCAGGTGCTGCGCGTGGCCTCTGGCGAGCCAAGCAAAAGCGAGGCTTTCGATTTTGGCGCGGCCGAATTCGCGCCCTGGGTGCTTGGCGCGACGATGTAAGCCATGTCGCGGCTGGAACTGCTGACACCGGACGAAATGGCGCGGGCGGACGCGGCGGCGCCGGGGTTGGGCGTGCCGTCTTATACGTTGATGGAAAACGCCGGACGGGCGGTGGCGCGCGCCATTCAGGCCCGGTTCCGGCCAAGCCGGGTTTTGGTTCTGTGCGGCCCAGGAAATAATGGCGGCGATGGGTATGTGGTTGCGCGGCTGCTGGCGCAGGACGGATGGCCGGTGACGCTGGCGGCGCTGGGGGCGCCCAAAGCCGGCACGGATGCGGCGATCGCGCACGCCCGATGGCATGGGCCCAACGTCGATTTCTCGGCGGCGGAAGCCGGGCGGGCGGACCTGACGATCGATGCCGTGTTCGGGGCGGGCCTCAGCCGCAATATCGGCGCGGACGTGGCGGCGGTGCTGCACGCGGCGCGTCGGGTCGTCGCGGTGGACGTGCCGTCGGGGCTCGATGGCGCTACCGGCCAGATCCGGGGTTTCGCGGCGCCCGCGGTCATGACGGTCACGTTCTTTCGCCTGAAACCAGGACATCTTCTGCTGCCCGGGCGCGATTTGTGCGGCGAAACCGTGCTGGCCGATATCGGCATGCCAGAGCGTGTGTTGGACCAAACCGGGCATCGCGCGTTTCGTAACGCCCCCGGGCTTTGGACGCTGCCCGCGCTGGCCACCGACGCGCATAAATATGGACGCGGGCACGTCACCATTCTCGGTGGGAAGGAGATGACCGGTGCCGCCCGCCTCGCCGCCGATGCCGCGCGTCGCGGTGGCGCCGGGCTTGTCACGATTTTGGCTCTGGGGGCGGCGGAGGTTTATCGGAATGGGGCGCCCGGGGCGTTGGTGTCGGAAGCTGCGCTGCCGGGACTCCTCGCCGATCGGCGGCGCAGCGTCTGGGTCTGCGGTCCCGGACTTGAACCGGACCTGGCGCGCGAGACCTGGCCGGCGCTGGTCGCGGCGGGCCGATCGGTCATCGGCGATGCCGGGGTGTTCGCTGCGTTTGCCGGGCAACCCGATGCGCTGCGCGGTGCGGCCGTCCTGACGCCGCACGCGGGGGAGTTCGCGCGGGTGTTCGGCCCCTTGGGTCCGGATCGCCTGACCGCGGTGCGCGCGGCGGCGGCCCGGACGGGGGCGGTCGTGTTGCTGAAGGGCGCGGACACGATCGTCGCGCGGCCGGATGGGCTGTCCGCGATCAATGACTCGGCACCGCCCTGGCTGGCGACGGCGGGTGCGGGCGACGTGCTCGCGGGGTTGATTGCGGGCCTGTTGGCGCAGGGGATGAGCGCGTGGGAGGCAGCGTTGGCGGGTGTCTGGCTGCACGGGCGTGCGGCGGTGGACGTTGGGCCGGGCCTGATCGCGGAGGATTTGGCGCCGGCTTTCCCGCTTGCGTTTGCTGCCGTGCCCAGGATTGGCGCGGTTGGGACCATGAAATTGCCTTGAAGGCGGGCGATGGTTGGGCATTGGATCAACACCCAAAGGAGGCGTCGTCATGTCCCAATTCTCTCGCCGCGCCGTTCCGGCGATCGCGCTGTGTATGGCGGTTCTTCTGGGCGGCTGTGTCGTCGTTCCGGAACGCCGCGGGTATTATGGACGGCCTGCGGTTTACGCCCCAGGGCCGGTCTTCGCGGGGGGCTGGTACCGGCATCGGTAACGTTTTACCCGGGTCTTTTTCGGGGGTTACTTGCTGGCCGGCATCGCTTGTGACGCTGAACGATCGAGTTGTGGCGAGGCGTCTTCCCCGCGTCATGGGCGACCTGAGCGGGTGATCGGACGAGGGGCGTTTTCCGTCCCATTTTCGCGACGGTGTACTGCCCCCGATGATCGTATTATGGCGCGGCGAGGGCGTCGCCGTGAGATCTGTGGGCAGCCTAAACCCGGCGGCAGTTGGCCGCCGGGGAGGTTTGCGTCCGGGGTTCGTCAGCCGTTGGCGACGCGGCGCCCGCTTTCTTTAACGGCGGCTTTTTTCGGGTTCACGGATTCGTTGATGATCTTGTTCACATCCTTAAGGAACGCTGTTCCTTTCGGGGTGCGCTGCACCAGCACGCTGCGGCGATCCAGCGGATCGACTTTGCGGCGCGCGAGGTCGAGTTCACCCAGTCGATCGAGTGCGCGGGTGATCGCGGGTTTGGAGACGTTCAGTTCGGCTGCGAGTCCGCGCACGGTGTGACCGCCATCGCGCAGGTAGCAGGTCAGGAAAACGCCCAGTTGGCGGGACGACAGATCGACCCCGTCACGGCGCACCAACCCGACGATTGTGTCGCGCAGCACGCCAATCAGTTGGTCCGTATTCGAAGTGGCCGTTGCCATTCGTTGCCCTTTCTTATGGCCGCGCCGGCACGACGCGGTCTTCATACGATATATGACGCGTATCGAATGCCGTCAACCTTCATTACCTCCATAAAGTGTATTTTCCGATTGGCGCGGCCGGTTTTTTCGGAAATTTAACGATCCTCTCGTTACGCCGCGCCGAAACGATGCCGCAGAGCCGCGAAAACTGCCCGCATGGACTGCGCTTCTCCGCCTTCGGGACGGCCGGGGCGGGTTTGATCGTTCCACCCGTAAAGATCGATGTGGGCGTGCGGGATGCCGTCCGGGACAAATCGCTTCAAGAACAA
This sequence comes from Acetobacteraceae bacterium, assembly GCA_043782125.1. Taxonomy (GTDB): domain Bacteria; phylum Pseudomonadota; class Alphaproteobacteria; order Acetobacterales; family Acetobacteraceae; genus Rhodopila. Next base: position 4,374 of record JAYWAX010000154.1, read on the forward strand.
AGCGGCAACAATGGCGCCCGCAAAAGGTTTCGCAGCAACATTATTAAGATCGGCCACGGGGCTTTTGAGCCAGTCGTCATAACCGGCCCAAAGCGGCAATCGCCATACTGGATCGAAAACTTCCATTCCCGCGCGCGACAATGTATCGGACCACGTATCATTGTCGCAAAAAAGGGCCGGGATATCCGGACCAAGCGCGACTCTCGCCGCGCCGGTCAATGTCGCGAAGTCAAAGAGAACCGATGGTTGCTCTGCCGATGCGTCTGTCAGCAAATCGCACAGAACCAGCCGCCCTTCCGCGTCGGTGTTGCCGATTTCCACGGTCAGGCCGCTTAGGGTGCGGATGACGTCGGAGGGGCGCATCGCGGTTCCCGACACAGAGTTTTCGACGCAGCCGATGCGCACGGCGAGGCGCACGGGCAGGTCGGCGTCCATGACCAATCGTGCCACGCCCATCGCCACCGCCGCGCCGCCCATGTCTTTTTTCATTCTTAGCATGGCGGAAGACGGTTTCAGGTCGTAACCGCCGGTGTCGAAACAAACGCCCTTCCCACATAATGACACAAGCGGCGCGTCATCGCCTGCCGCGCTGCCGCGCCAGCGCAGGATCGCCACCCTGGGCGGGCGGGCGGAGCCGTTGCCGACCGCAGCCACCGTCGGATATCCCTTGTCCAGGGCATCGCCTTCGACGATTTCCACGGTCGCGCCGTGGCGCAAGCCCAGAGCACGGACGGAATCGGCGAGTTCGACGGGGCCAAGCAGGTTCGGGGGCGTATTGATCAGATCGCGCGCCATCCAGGCGGCGGCGGCGATTGATTCGGCCTCGGATCGCTCCGCGCCCATTGATTTAACCTCGGATCGCTCCGCGCCGATTGATTCGGCTTCGGATCGCTCCGCGCTCATTGCGAGTTTCGCCAGTTTGCGGGTGGCGGGTTTGATGCCGGTGTAACGATAGGCGCCAAGCGCGAAGCCAAGCGCGGCGGCGGCGGTATCGCCGGAGGCCAGGCGCCAGACGGATCCTTCCGGCAGGCGCGCGGGCAGGCCGCCGTAGATGTGGGGGGAGCGGTCCAAGCCAAGACCGAAGACCGCGCCGACGATGCCCTCGGCGCCCGGGAGCAGGCAAAGTTCGCCGGCCTTGGCCGCGAAGGCGTTCGCGTCGATCCAGGCGCGTTGCGGGTCTGGCAGGGTCGCGAGAAACCCGGGCAGCGCGGCGGGGGTCATGGCGTGCAGCGGCAAAGCATGGGCCGCGTCGCCGGTCAGGCAATCCAGGGTTTGGTCGATCATGCGCAGGGGTCCTTGGCCATGGGGTCGATTCACCCGCGCATGATACCGCGCGGGCCGCCATCCATGGAAAGGGGGCGCGTGGCGGCGAGCGGAGGGAGGAGCGCGCAGCGGCCAAGGAAGAGCGCGCGCAGCCGCGGGACGCGGGCGGGGCCGAACGCCGCGACGGGACCACCCGCCGCGCCCGGTCTCTGGGATGCGGCGGGGCGGCGATTTCAGGTCCGCGCCGGAAACCGCCGCCGGGCCGTCAGTGCGCCAGGCTGCCCGCCAACAAGGTGCCGACGCGGCGCGCGAAGCCCGCAGCGTCTTTCAACGGCTCGCCTTCCTGGACCTTCGCCAGATCGAGCAAGGTTTCCGCGACCTCTTTGACCAGGTCTTTGTCGTCCTGTTTGGCGGCGAGGCCTTCGATCAGCTTGTGCCGCGGGTTGACCTCCAGGATCGGGCGGGCGGGCATACCGGCGCGCCCGGCGCGGCGCATCAGGCGCTGCACCTGTAGGTCTGGCCCGTTGCCGTCGGCGGCCAGCACGACGGCGCTGTCGGTCAGGCGGCCGGTGGCGCGGACCTCGGCCACGTCCTCGCCAAGCGCCTCCTTCATCGCCGTCAGCAGCGCGGAGATGTCGGGCAACGAGTCGTCCTTGCCGAACTCGGCCGCCGCCTGGGTCACTGCGCGCAATTTTTTGTCCTCGAAGCCATCGACGCGATCGGGCCAGAAATTGTCGATCGG
>JAYWAX010000155.1:0-2282 GCA_043782125.1 Acetobacteraceae bacterium
GCGGCCTCTTCCAGGCGCGGATCGCGTTTGCTGAGGCGGGCGTAAATCGGCAGGATCATGAATGGCAGATAGGTGTAAATCATGACAATCCACATGGCCGTATCGGTGTAGAGCAGATGCGGCGGCGCAACGTCGAGAAACGCGAAAACGCGATCGACCCATCCGCCGTCTCGCAGTAATCCGATCCAGGCGTTGATGCGCATAAGGAACCCGGTCCAGAACGGCAACATCGCCGCCAGCAACAGCACGCGGCGCCAGCGGTCCGGCATGCGGGCGATGGCCAGCGCCATCGGATAGCCGAGTGCCAGGCAACCCGCCATGGCGATGCTCGCGGTGCGCAGGCTGAGCCACAGCGCGGTTCGGTATATGGGATCGGTGGCGGCAAGGCCCATGGTGGAGGGATCGAGGGCGAACGCGAAGGGCGGGACGGTATCGGCGGGTGCCGCCAAGGCAATAGCCAGGATAACGGCCAGCGGCAGCAGAGAGAACAGAAGCAGCCACGACCAGGCAAATCCCAGCGTGAGCGCGCGTCCGGGGTTCACGCGGGAAAAACCAGACAGGCAGTGGGTGGGAAGGACAGGCTTATTTCGCCCTCTGGCCGGTCCGGGCCATGGGCGGGTTCGACGATCCGGACAGTAACCGCCCCAATCCGCAAGGTGTGCGCGATGGTTTCCCCGCCATAGACGCCGCGGATCAGGTGTCCCCGCAGCGTGTTCTCGCCGGGATGGACGCCGAAGCGCAGGCGGTCCGCCCGGACAGCGGCTGTGGCCGGTCCTGGCGGCATTGGCCGTGGCAGTTGGATGGTGGCGCCCAGGGACGGGATGTCCATGGTCTGGCCGCCGGGTTGGACGGTGCCGGTCCACAGATTGGCGACACCCATGAATTCGGCGACGAAACGATCGGCGGGGGCGTCGAACACCTCGCGCGGCGTGCCGATCTGCGCCATGTGCCCGTCGCGCATCACGCCGATACGGTCGGCCATGGTCAGCGCCTCCTGCTGATCGTGCGTCACCAGGACAAAGGTGGTGCCGATCCGCTTTTGCAACGCGACGAGTTCGGCGGCGGTGTCCGCGCGCAGGCCACGGTCGAGCGCCGACAGCGGCTCATCCAGCAGCAACAGCGCGGGCGCGGCGGCGAGACCGCGGGCCAGGGCGACTCGCTGCTGTTGGCCGCCGGAAAGTTGGTGCGGTCGCCGCGACCCCAACCCTTCCAGGCGCACCAGCGCCAGCAATTCCTCGACCCGCGCCGCGATCGCTGCGCGGGGCATGCCACGCTGTTTCGGTCCGAACGCGATATTGGCGGCGGCGGACATATGCGGGAACAGCGCGCCTGACTGGAACACGGTGTTCACGGGCCGCTTATGCGGTGGCAACGGGCCGAGATCGGCGCCGTCCAGCACGATTGTTCCCGCGTCGGGACGCACGAACCCGCCGATGGCGCGCAACAGCGTGGTTTTTCCGGACCCCGAGCCGCCAAGCAGGACGAACAATTCGCCGCGCCGGACGGTCAGACTCAGGCCGTCCAATGCCGCTGTGGCGCCGAACCGGACGGTCAGGCCGGCTATGTTCAGGAACGCGCTCAGTTGCCCGCCTTGAACCGGGCCCAGAGGCGGGTGCGCAGCCGCTCCGCCGCCTGGGGTACCGGGCCAATGGTGAAATACCGCCTCATCTCGGCATCGGATGGGAACACCGACAGGTCGGTCACGGTGGCGCGGCTGGCGGGCACCGCGTTGGGATAATGCGTCGCGTTCGTGATCGCCGCCATCGACGCCCCCCGCAACACGAAATCGATAAACGCGTGCGCGGCCGCCTTATGCGGTGCGTCGGCGGGGATCGCGAGCATGTCGAACCCAACCTCCACCCCTTCTTTCGGCGCGACGTAGCGCACGGCGATGCCCTTGTTCGCTTCCTTCGCGCGGCGCGCGGCCTGCGCGACATCGCCGGAATAATCGAAGGCCAGGCACGCCTGTCCCGTTGCCAACGCTTCCAGCGCGCCGCCATTCGCAAAATTACGGATATACGGCCGAATCGCGAGCAGGGCTTTTTCGACGGCGGCGAGGTCCTCCGGCGCGTGGCTGTCAGGATTTTTGCCAAGGAATTTCAGCACCGACGGAATCACGTCGATCGCCGAATCCATCATGGCGATGCCGCAGGCGGCGATGCGTTTCGCGTGTTCCGGTTTGAACAGCAAATCCCAACTGTCCAGCGGCGCGTCCGGGGCGGCGGCGGCGATTTTATCGGGCAGCACGCCGAGACCCATGGTGCCCCAGAGGTAAATCGCGC
>JAYWAX010000156.1:0-2277 GCA_043782125.1 Acetobacteraceae bacterium
GGCGCCATGGCGAACGCGGTATTCGACATGGATGTCGGCTCGCCCTGGGTTTATCCGTATTTCGGGCTTGGCCTGGGGTACCGGTCGACACAGCTCAGCTCCTTTACGGTCTCCCAAACCAACCGGCCACTGACCTTCTCGACCAGCGCGCAGGCGGGTGGGCTCGCGGTACAGGCGATCCTGGGTGCGTCGTTCCCAATCCCAAACATGCCAGGGCTTTCCGTCACCGCCGAATACCGGCTTATGGACACGCTAGGTGGCCAGAAGTTCAACGGCGGCACGGTCTTTGGGCCATTGGCCGTGGGCGGATCGGCGAAATTTCACAATCAGTTCGGGCAGACCGCTTTGTTTGGCGTGCGTTACGCATTCAACACACCCGCTCCGGCCGGCGTCTCCCGTTAGGCGACGCACAACAAATACCTGCTCCGTTTGGCGCACCGCCGCCACACCCCGTCATGGTCCGCGAAGGCGAGAGCAGGTGTGTGTCCGGCAGGCGACTCGGTTATTGTCGCGCGGCGCCTTAATCGGAATACACCCCCGGCCACGCCAATTTGAGTTTTCCGGGTTTGCCGATAATGTCGGCGAGAGACCGCGCGCCATAGACGGCAGATGCGAAAACACCAACCTTTCCGGATATGTAACGCCATGCCCCATCCCACGCGCGTTCTGCTCTGGACCGACGGTCCAGGCCCCTATGTCGATGCCGTCGCCGCGGCGGGTCTTTCCGGCCGCGTCGCCATCGAAACCCTGGCCCGTAAGGAATCGCCCTCGGCGGACCAATTGGCTGGGACCGAAGCACTGCTCGCCTGGGGCGCACCCGCGGGATTATTACCAAAAATGGCGAGCCTCCGATGGGCCCAGGCGCTGACGGCGGGCGTGGAAACGTGGCTGGCACTGCCGGATTTGCCGTCTGACCTGACACTGACCTGCGCGCGCGGCACGCATCGGCAGTCGATGCCGGAGAATATTCTCGGGGCATTGTTTTATCTGACCAAGCCCTACGCTGCCTGCGTCGCGGATCAGCGCGACTCCAAATGGACCCGGCGTCTGGCCACACCGCTGTCCGGGCAAACTTTGGGAATTCTGGGTCTCGGCGCCGTCGGGCAGGACCTCGCCCGCCTCGCCACAGCCCTGGGCATGAAAGTCATGGGCACCAAACGCAACCCCACGCCGCTACCGGGCATCGCGGAAGTCTTCCCGATGGAACGCACCGCCGAGGTCATCGCGCAGGCGGACTATTTGGTGCTGCTGCTGCCGGCCACGCCCGCGACGGAAAACTTCATTAACGCCGAACGCCTCGCACTGATGAAGCCCACGGCGTGGCTGCTAAACTTCGGCCGTGGCGCGCTGATCGAGGACGCGGCGCTGATCGCGGCGGCGAAAAACAAGAAAATCGCCGGCGCCATTCTGGATGTTTTCCGCCAGGAGCCACTACCCGCGTCCGATCCGCTGTGGACGTCGGAGGGCATTATCGTGCTGCCGCATATTGGCGGCGGACATCCCAACCGCGACCGTGTCGTCGCCAGCCTGTTCGTCGAGAACCTGGGTTGCTTCCTGGATGGCACGCCGCTGCGGGAAGTCGTGGATCGCGTCGCGGGTTACTGACCGGCGAGACGGCGGGGACGAACCCGGCGCATACGCATCGGGTTCGTTCGGTTTTTGTCGCGAAGCCGGGCCAAGACAACGGGGAGGACCGGCGCGTGGATATTGCCGGGTCGCCTCGTCATGGTTTGGCTTGTCTGGACCATCGGATGCGTCGCGGTACCGCGACGAATAGTCCGGTCAAGCCAAACCATGGCGAATGGCGGGCTGGTGCCGGCCAGATTGACCGTTTCCCCTCCGCGCCGGATGGCCTGAGCGAGTCAGGCCATGACGACGGGACGGCAGTTTGGTGTTATTCCGCCGCGAGGGCGACCTTCTCGGCGGGCACCTTCGCCTTACGCGCTTCCAGCTTCGCGCGCGCGACGGCGCGGCGTTCGTCGAATTTCGCCAGACGCCGTTGCGGGTTTGGATGCACGATGTTGTCGGACTGACCCGGCTCTTTCTGCGATCCAGCCCAACCATGGGCGGCGATATCGAAGATAATGCCGGACAAATCGAGGTGCTTCACCTCGTAGCCATCGGGGTTGTTCGGATCTCCCATGATCCATTCCGCGCCCGTGCCGCGCACGATCTTGCCCTGCTCGACGACGTCGTCGACCCAGAAGCCGAGGTGGTGGATGCCGACAAAATCCTTGCCGGTGCCTTGCGCGGCCTCATCGGTCTTGAATTTCAGGA
>JAYWAX010000157.1:0-2277 GCA_043782125.1 Acetobacteraceae bacterium
GTTCCTGGTTTAAGGAGGCTTCGGCGCGTCCTGTTCTGGACCGGTGTTTGCCAGCAACAACAGGGTCCGGGCCTTTAAAGCCGGAAGGTCATTCCTGACCGTGTCCCATACTGTCGCGAGGTCAACTGAAAAATACTCATGAATCACGACGTTGCGAATGGCGCGCATTTGCGCCCATGGTATGTCCGGGTGGGCAGCCGCATAGGCCGGCGCGGTTTTCAGAATTTTCGCCGCTGCCTCTCCGATAATCTCGATATTGCGGATAATGGCGTCCTGGCTGCGCTTATCCGATTGAAATGCCGCGAAATCCCGGCTGTCGGATAAATAACTCTCGGCCCGTGAGATCGCCTCCACGATCTGTTCCAGATAATCCCCGACACGATCCGGGTGGTTCACAGAGCCTCGGCCCGCCGCAGCACGTCGTCGCGGAATTTCGCGGGCAATGCGCCGGGCGTGCGGATATCCACAGTAACACCCAGTAATCCCTCTGCATCGAGTTGGAGCGCGGCGAGTGTAAACAGCGTCGTTGCCTCCCCCCGGTCGACCAGAAGATCGAGGTCGCTGCCCTCGCGGTCGGTTCCGGTCAGTACCGATCCGAAGATGCGCGGCCGCCGTACGTCATAGCGGCTGACGAGTTCTCGCAGTTCGTCACGATGGGCGGCCAGGGCCAGGTACGGTCTCATGACAGTAGCCTATGGGGTTTCCGGAATGGCTTCAATCTTTTTCCGCTCCGGGCGCAAGGGTAACCGGGTGAACAGGTGCGGCCCCGGCGTAGGGCAATCGCCGGATTTTTGAAGGCGACGATGGCGCAATGGACGTTCACGCGGTGACACCGCGTTCAGTCGCGACGGCACTTCCCGGCATGCCCGTGCCGGCCGATTTATGTGAACGAACACCGCGTCTCTGACCAGAATGTCCGCATTGCGACAGGTGCGCCGACAGAGTTCTCCTTAACCGAAAAACGGCTACCTTTGGTTCGAGAACTCCATCTCACCTGTCCCGGCCTGATTTTTGCTGTCGCCGGTTCGCCGCGTCCGCCGTTGAACGGAAGACGCGTTACGCTGTCGCCGCCGTTGCACGCCGCCGCCCGCCGTATTTCGGATCGTCTTCCCACGGTCCCGGGAACAGCCCCAGATTAACCACATCGGCCCCGAAAACCTGTTCCTGGCGCGGCCATTTTTCGCGCGGCAGTTCGTAGGACACTTCCAGCCCATTGCCATCGGGATCGCGGAAGTAAATGCCCAAAGAAAGACCGTGGTCGGAGATGTGGTCGAGCGGGACGTTATTGTCCTTCAACCGCTTGTACATCGTCCCCAATTCGTCGAGGCTGTCCACCATCCAGGCCATGTGGTTCAGCCCCACCTGGCCTTTTTGCTGTAACGGCGCGTCAGGCCCGACAGTCATCAGCGCGACCTCGTGCGACATGGCCTTGTCCGCCGACAGGAACACCGCGCGTCCCGGCGCCACATGATAAGTGTGCAGCCCGAGGATCCGCGTATAAAATTCATGCGAGGCTTCGGCGTCGCGCACGTAAAAATTGACGTGTCCGAGTTTCATGGGTTGGTTCTCCTTATTCCGGGATATGGTCGTCGCGGTTGAGAAATTCCAGCACCCGATCCGTCACGTCTTTTTTCGGATAGGTGGAGGCGAGCGCCCGCGCCCGTGTCAGCGGATCGCTCGCGAAGAAACGTTCGTACAGCACCTGGCGCTGCCCGAAGGACGAGCACGCGATATCCCAGGCCAAATGAAACAGTTTGACGCGGTCGCGCGCACTGGCGGTATCGGTCGCCAGATATTGTTCGATATGCGGACCCATGGGCGATTTGAAATCCGCTTCCATGGGCAGCATCATCAGACTGGACGAGCCCAGGAGTTGCAGGATTTCCGCCATTTTCGGGTACGCGGTCATGAACAGATTCCGCGTGGTTTCCACCGGCAGCGAAGCCGGCGTCATAACGCCGAATTCGTTGAGTTTCGCGTCCGCCTCGCCCGCGCGGATGCAGGCGCGCATGAGTTCGGTGTACATGATTAACTCGCCGATGCGTTCCTGCGTGTGCGGCAGATGCGCGGTGCCCAGAGTGTCCGACATCAGAAATGCGACACCCAGAACGAGTTCACATTTCGCGAGATTTTTCGCAGCACCCTGATGCGCGGTATGTGCGGAGGAATTGGTGATATTCGGGGATTCGTTCAGCCGATCGACATCGCCATAGATAAAAACGCGATCCCAGGGCACCAGCACGTCGTCGAAGAAGACAACGCAATCCATTTCCTCGA
>JAYWAX010000158.1:0-2276 GCA_043782125.1 Acetobacteraceae bacterium
CCTGCAAGGTGCGCGACAGCACCACGTAATCGAAGGCGTTGTCGGGATAATGCGCCAGATCGGCGTCCGCGTCGCCGTGCATCACCGCCAGGCCGTGCGCGACGGCGCGCGTGACCTCCACCATGTCGATCTCGATACCGCGGGCGTCGCAGCCCTTTTCCGTGTACAGACGCTCGATCAACGCACCGTCGCCGCAACCGATGTGCAGCACGCGCGTGCCGGGTTTGATCATCTCCGCGATCAGCGCGAGATCCAGCCGCATGTTCTTCGCCACATATCGCACCTGATCGTTCATCGTCCGGTCCCGCCCCTTTCCGTCCCAAGCATTCCCCAGCTCTTCATTCTCCGGCCCTTATTGTCCATCCGGGATCATTGTCTTTCTTTCGCGCGCCCTTCGGATGGGTCAAGGCTCGGTCGTGCCCAGAGATGCCGGTTGTGGAAAGGAGCCTCGAACCTCGCGGTACGCCCGTTCCCGGGCCACGGGTGCGTTCGGGCACCGCGAGGCATTATCTGGGAGATCGCGGAGATCAGGAGCCGCGGAGGTTCCTTGCCTGACGCGACGGTGTGTTTCCGTGATCAAGCACGTTTCCTCGGTCCTCCAACACCGCTTCCATGCCTCATGCGTTCTCCCGTGTCTCCGCGGCTCCTGATCTCCGCGATCTCCCGGATAAATGCTTTCGCTTCGCGAACACCGCACAGCCGCCACCAGGGGGAAGCACTGGCGTGATTCAAGGACGATGATCCCCGATGGACACCCAGAACGTTTTCCAACCAGGTTGGAGAAAGTCACCTTTTTCTTTCCGTCATGATTCGGCTTGACCAGGCTATCCGGTACAGACGCCGTGCGGCGAAGCATGGCCCGGTCAGGCCGGGCCATGACGGCCGGGAGAGGCCGTTCACCCTCAACCCGATCGGAAAACGCTCTCATTCCAGGACCGTTCATTCCTGGGCCGCCAGACGCGCCGCCTGGTCCTCGGCGGTGAGCGTATCGACGAACTCGTCGAGTTCACCCATCATCACGCGATCGATCTTGTACAGGGTCAGACCGATCCGGTGATCGGTGACGCGGCCCTGGGGAAAGTTATAGGTACGGATCCGTTCGCTGCGATCCCCGGTGCCGACCTGGGATTTCCGGTCGGCGGCGCGCGCGGCGTGCAGGCTGGTGCGTTGCTGCTCGTACAGGCGGGCGCGCAGGATCTTCATGGCCTTGGCGCGATTCTTGTGCTGGCTCTTCTCCTCCTGCATCGCCACCGCCAGCCCGGTCGGCAGATGGGTGATGCGCACAGCCGACTCGGTCTTGTTCACATGCTGCCCGCCCGCCCCCTGCGCGCGATAGACATCGATGCGCAGGTCGCCCTCGTCGATCTGGACATCGACCTCCTCGGCTTCCGGCAGCACGGCAACCGTGACGGTCGAGGTATGGATCCGCCCCTGGCTTTCCGTCGCCGGCACGCGCTGCACGCGATGCACGCCCGATTCGTATTTCAGGCGCGCGAACACGTTACGCCCGGTGATTTCCGCGGAGGCTTCCTTCAGCCCGCCCAGACCGGTATCGGAATATTCGAGGATGTCGAAACGCCAGCGGTGGGATTCGGCATATTTCTGGTACAGGCCAAAGAGTTCGGCGGCGAAAAGACCCGCCTCGTCGCCGCCCGCGGCGGGGCGGATCTCCAGGATGGCGGAGCGCGCGTCCGCCTCGTCCTTCGGCAGCAGCGCGAGCTGGATCTCGTGTTCCAGCGCCGGAATTTTATCCTTCAGCGCGGCGAGTTCGGCCTCGGCCAGTTCGCGCATTTCCGGGTCGTCCAACAGGGCGCTGGCCTCGTCGCGGGCGCGCTCGGCTTCCCGGAGGTCGCCGATACGCGCGACCACCGGTTCGATGTCGGACAGTTCTCGGGAGGCTTTGACATAGGCCTCGCCGGATAGGCCCTGGCCCAACAGGGCACGCAATTCCTCGGCGCGGGCGGCGATGCGGTCGAGTTTCAGCGCGATGTTCATGCGGGGAGAGCAGCCAGCCACGCGGCGATATCCGCCAGCGGCACCGCGTCCTGCGCGCCGGACCGGAGATCCTTCACCTGCGCCACCCCCTTCGCCAGATCGTCCTGGCCAATGATGACGGCGGCGCGTGCCTCGATCCGGTTGGCGCGTTCCATGCGGCGGCGGAGATTGCCACGATAGGCCATTTCGGCGCGCAATCCCGCCGCGCGCAGGGCTTGCAGGATCGCGATCGCGGCGGCCTCGGCGTCATCGCCAACGGGGATCACGGCGACCGGCGCGGT
>JAYWAX010000159.1:0-2263 GCA_043782125.1 Acetobacteraceae bacterium
CCATGGTTGTCGGCGAGCACGGCCGGCCTGTGCAACACGGTGAACCCGGCGAACTGATCGTCAAAGGCCCGTCAGCGGCCGAAGGCTATTGGAACCAGCGGGAAAAATCCCGCCGGACGTTTCGCGGCGAATGGACTTATACCGGCGATACCTATACCCGCGACGCCGACGGTTATTTCCGTTTTCAGGGGCGCGCCGACGAAATGCTGAAAGTCGGCGGCGTCTGGGTCTCGCCCTTCGAGGTCGAGGAAGCGCTGATCGCCCACCCCGCCGTGCTGGAAGCGGCCGTGGTCGGCAAACAGGACGCCGGGGGACTGACCAAACCGCGCGCTTTCGTGGTGCTGCTCGCCGAACCGGCGGACCGCGCCGCGCTGGGCGAGGAATTGAAGGCGCATGTGAAACAACGCATCGGTGTCTGGAAATCGCCGCGCTGGATCGAGTTCGTAGAGGGATTGCCGAAAACTGCGACTGGCAAAATTCAACGTTTTCGACTGCGCGACGCATGACCCCCGGAACGATGTCGATCGGCGGCCGCCGCCTGGAAACCGCCTGGTGGGGCCCGACGCCCGATGCCGCGCCCACCCTCGTCTTACTGCATGAAGGACTGGGCTGCGTCGCCCTGTGGCGCGATATCCCGGAACGTCTCGCCGCCGCAACAGGGTTCGGGGTCTTCGCGTATTCTCGTTTCGGCTACGGGCAATCCGATCCGGCACCGTTGCCAAGACCGATGAGGTATATGCACGACGAAGCCCTGGACATCCTGCCGAAGGTTCTCGACGCGGCTTACATCGAACACGCGATTACGATTGGCCATTCGGACGGCGGCTCGATTGCCGCGATCCACGCGGGCGGCACGCGCGATCCCCGTGTCGCCGCCATCGTCACCATCGCCGCGCATTTCTTTGTCGAGGACCTGAACATCGCCAGCATCGCGAAGCTTCGTGGCGAATACGAAACCACGGACCTCCGCGTCCGCCTCGGCCGTTATCACGCCGACCCCGATAACGCCTTTCGCGGTTGGGCTGGCGCCTGGCTCGATCCGCAGTTTCGAAACTTCGATATCGTGGGATATTTGCCGGACATCGCGGTGCCGATGCTGGCGTTGCAGGGCGAGGCGGACCCTTACGGATCGGAAGCACAGTTGCGCGTGCTGGACGGCCATGTTCGTTCGTCCCTGGAAACCCGGCTGATCCCCGGCGCGAAACACGCGCCGCATCTGGAAGCCAAAGATATCACCGTTCCGCTCCTCGCCGCCTTCGCGCGCGCGCATTCAGGGGATTTTGCGATATGATAGACTTTCAGACGGACCCGTCGCGCTACCGCCATTGGAAGCTTGGTTTCGACGGGCCGGTGGCGACGTTGACGATGGACGTCGATCCGGCCTCGCCGTTGCTTGGCGGGTACGAGTTGAAGTTGAATTCCTACGACCTGGGCGTGGATATCGAACTCGCCGATGCCGTGACGCGGCTGCGGTTCGAACATCCCGAGGTCGGCGCCGTTGTGCTGCGGTCCGGCAACGAGGCGGTGTTCTGCGCGGGCGCCAATATTCGTATGCTCGCCAAGGCCAGCCATGGCCATAAGGTCAATTTCTGCAAGTTCACCAATGAAACGAGACTGGCCATCGAGGATGCCTGCGCCAATTCCGGCCAGCGTTACCTCGCCGCGATCAGTGGCGGCGCGGCGGGCGGCGGCTACGAACTGGCGTTGACGGCGGATCATATCATGCTGGTCGATGACCGCCGCTCCGCCGTATCGCTGCCGGAATTGCCGTTGCTCGCGGTGCTGCCGGGCACGGGCGGGCTGACGCGGCTGACCGACAAACGCAAAATGCGGCGCGACCGGGCCGATGTGTTCTGCACCGCGGAGGAAGGCGTCCGCGGCCAACGCGCGGTGGATTGGCGGCTGGTGGACGAAATCGTTCCGCCGTCAGCCTGGGACGCGGCGGTGCGGGATCGCGCGCGCTCGCTGGCCGCGCGCAGCGATCGTCCCCAAGGAGGGGCAGGGTTGGAGGGGACCGGGATTGCGTTGACGCCGTTGCGGCGCACGATCGAAGACAACGGCCTGGTGTATCCGCATCTGCGCGTCGCGCTGGATCGTTCCGGGCGGTGCGCCACGATCTTGCTGCGCGGGCCTGACGCGTTGCCGGACAGCCTTCCCGGTATTCACGCTGCGGGCGACTCGTTCTGGCCGCTGGCCCTGGCGCGCGAACTCGACGACGCCTTGTTACATCTGCGGACCAACGAGCCCGAACTGGGCTTGCTGG
>JAYWAX010000160.1:0-6322 GCA_043782125.1 Acetobacteraceae bacterium
TGGTCCTGGTGTCCGGAGTCCTGAGCGCCCCGGATCGGCTGCTGGCCGCGCCTGCCGCCATCGCCAAACGGCTCAATCAAAGCGCGCGCAGCTTTACCAGCGCGGAGATGCTGCGCTCGCCCATCTTCTGGCTGATGTATTTCATGTTCGTGCTCGATGCGGCCACGGGGTTGATGGCCACGGCGCAACTGGCGCTGATCGCCAAGGACTTCGGAGTCGCCAACGTCGCGATCCTGTTCGGCGCCACCGCGCTGAGCGTCGCGCTGGTCGTGGACAACGTCATGAACGGCCTCGCCCGTCCCTTCTTCGGCTGGGTCTCCGACCATCTCGGCCGCGAGCGAACCATGGGGATCGCATTCTTTCTGGGCGCCTGTTCCTACGGTCTTCTCGCCGTCGCGGGCCACACACCCTGGGCTTTTGTAATCTGCGCCGGACTGATCTTCTTCACCTGGGGCGAGATTTTCAGCCTGTTCCCGTCGCTGTGCACGGATACCTTCGGGCCAAAATTCGCCGGCGCGAACACCAGCTTTCTCTACACCGCGAAAGGCACGGCAGCGCTGCTGGTCCCCTTCGCGAATGTGCTGCAAGGCTTCACCGGAAGCTGGGTTGCGGTGTTCATCGTCGCCGCCGTCTCCGACCTTCTGGTCGCGTTCCTTGCGGTGGCCGTGTTGCGGCCAATGCGGCGCAGGATGGCCGAGTCCGGTTGAGGCCCAGGCCCAGAGCAGCCCAGAGCCGTAGGCGTGAAAATGCAAACGCCGTAGGCGTGAAAATGCAAATCGCCGTAGGCGTAATCGTGCAAAGCCTCAGGCGTGGAAATGCGAATGCTCGTCCGACCGGCCGCCATGCTTGTGACCGGCGGTCGAAACCCGAACCGGAATGGCATGCAGCCGCGCATGCCGCACCCCGCGCTGCGTCGATAACGCATTCGAAAACGCCTCAATGGCGCCGGACGGACCGCGCAGGACCGACACCTCCAGGCAGGCGTCGTGATCCAGGTGCACATGCATGCTGGCCACCGACAAATCGTGATGATCGTGATGCGCGTGCGTCAAACGGCTCGCGAGGTCGCGGGTCGCGTGATCGTAAACAAAGCTGAGGGTCGCCACGCATTCGGTTTTCGGATCGGCCAGCGTCTCCCGGTCCATCATGTCCCGGGCGAGGTCGCGAAATGCCTCGGACCGGCTGGCGTAACCGCGGCGCGCCATCAACCCGTCCACCGCCGCCAACAGGTCGTCGTCGATCGTGATCGTGATCCGCTGCACGGTTCGCCTCCTTGGTTCATTGCTTGCCTGTCCCTGATTGCCCGCTCACGGGAAATGCCGCAATCTCATATGACGAAACGACGAAAAGGTATGACGCACGGTGACTCGGTGGCTCCTTTCGAACGCGATGCAATGGCGCCCATCCCCGCTGTTCCCGCTGTTGATCCTGGCGAACCTCGCAGCCTGGTACTGGGCCTGGTGCGCGTTCGGCGGTCAACCCGCGCTGATGGGCACAGCGCTCCTCGCCTGGGTTTTCGGACTGCGGCACGCGGTGGACGCCGACCATATCGCCGCCATCGATAACGTCGTCCGCAAACTGATGCGAGACGGGCAGCGTCCGGTCGCCGCGGGGTTCTGGTTCTCCCTCGGTCATTCCTCCGTCGTCGTGCTGGCATCCGCCGGAGTCGCGATCGCCTCCGCCGCGATGGCGGAACAATTAGAGGCCTTCAAGGCGATCGCCGGCCCGATCGGCGCGGCCGTTTCCGCCGGGTTCCTGCTGCTTATCGCGGCAATCAACCTGTCGATCCTGCGCGATGTGTGGCGCGGCTTCCGCCACGTCGCGCGCGGCGGTTCGTTGGATCAGGCGGGCCTGGACCCGTTGCTGGCCGGTGGCGGATATCTCGCGCGGTTGTGCCGGCCGCTGTTCCATGCGATCGGCCAAAGCTGGCACATGTTTCCCCTGGGTTTCCTGTTCGGCCTGGGCTTCGATACCGCGACCGAGGTCGGGCTTCTCGGCATCGCCGCAACGCAAACATCTCTGGGCTTGTCCGCCACGAATGTCATGATCTTTCCGGCCTTGTTTACCGCGGCGATGGCCCTGGCCGATACCGCCGACAGCGCATTGATGGTCGGCGCCTACAGCTGGGCTTTTGTGCAACCGTTACGGAAGCTGTGGTATAATCTCACGATCACGGCGGTCTCGATCTTTATCGCGTTGCTGATTGGCGGGCTGGAAGTACTGGGCATTCTGGTCGATCGTTTCGGGCTTGAAGGCGGCGTCTGGTCCGCAGTGGCGGCGTTGAACGCCGATCTCGTCAATTTCGGAATCCTGACGATCGCGGTTTTCGCCCTGGCCTGGGGAGTCTCCGCGTCGGTGTATCGCTGGAAAGGCTATGACCGGCTGGCGGTGGTGTCCGGCCAGAACGGCGCCGCGCGGCAAGTATGACGAATTGATATTTTTATCATACGACGATAGAAATCCGCCCAACGCCGTGGCGGGGAGAAAAATACGGTGCCGTCAGTCAGTTGTGTCGAATTATCGGTCCAGGAGTCAGGGAAAGCCAGGCGCCCGCGCGCCGGTTGGATTGCTGTGGCGCTGCTGATCGCCGCCTGTCCCGCCGTGGCGGGCGGACCTGCGGCCGATATCGTTTTGCCAGAAGTCGATGTCGTCGCCGCCCCCTCCCGCGACATGACCGGCGTGGCGGATACCGCGTCTCAGGGCGTCGTACTGAAGATACAGTTGGAGCAACGTCCGGTTTACCGGCCCGGCGAATTACTGGAAACGGTCCCCGGTCTGATCGTGACGCAACATAGCGGCGAGGGAAAAGCGAACCAATATTTCCTGCGCGGTTTCAACCTGGATCACGGCACCGATATCGCGATCGACCTCGACGGCATGCCCGTGAACATGCGGACCCACGCGCATGGGCAGGGCTACGCCGATCTGAATTTCATGATGCCCGAGCTTTTACAGAGCATCCAATACCGCAAAGGTCCCTATTTCGCCGATCGGGGCGACTTCGCGGCCGCAGGCGCTGTTTCGATCGATTACGTCGATACATTATTGCGCGACATCGCGTCCGTCAGCATCGGCACGCTTGGCGATTATCGTGTGTTCACCGCGCTGTCGCGCCCAGTGGGCGCGGGCAATCTGCTTTTGGGTCTGGCGTACGAGCATGTCGATGGCCCCTGGAAGGTTCCGGACGATTTCCATAAAGGCAACCTGCTGGTTCGTTACGTCCAGGGAACACCGTCCGACGGTTTCTCCCTGACCGGCATGTACATGCGCGACACCTTTCACGCCACCAACCAGATCCCGGAACGCGCGGTTGCGCAGGGCTCGATTGGCCGTTTTGGCGCGCTGGATCCCACCGACGGCGGGTCCACCGAGCGTTTCAGTGTCTCCGCCAAACTCGCCAAACCTATGGGCAATGGAGAGTTCCGCGCGAACGCTTACGCCATTGGTTACGCGATGACATTGTATAATAATTTTACGTTCGCTCAGGATTTTCCGGTTGCCGGGGATCAATTCGTGCAGCGCGACCGCCGCGCGATTTACGGCGGCAATGTCAGTTTCGCGCAGTCCCATACCCTGCTGGGATTCGACTCCAAAACGACCGTCGGATTTCAAACCCGCACCGACGATATCCATCTCGGGCTCGCCCGGTCGCAGGCGCAACAAATCTTCGCGGTCGTCCGGAACGATCGTGTAATCGAGGTGAGCGGCGGCCTGTATATCGAAAATCGTACGAAATGGATGGACTGGTTTCGCACCGTCGCGGGTCTGCGCGGCGATCTTTATTACGGGTCGGATCGCAGTTCGTTGCCGGAGAATTCCGGATCCCTGACCCGTGGCATTCTCAGCCCCAAAATCTCCGCCATCGCCGGTCCATGGGCTTTGACCGAATTTTACGCCAGTTGGGGGCAGGGATTTCACAGCAACGACGTGCGCGGCGCCCTGACCAACGCGGATGCCTTCGCGACCCTGCGAAACCGCCTGGCCGGTAACAACACGATCGTCACGCAAAGCCCGGTGCCATTTTTGACGAAGGCGACGGGGTACGAGCTGGGGATACGGACGACGCCGATCCCGAACCTACAGGCGCAGGTGGCGGCCTTCGTGCTGGACCTGGACAGCGAACTGACCTTCAGCGGCGACGCGGGCAACACCCAGGCTGGGCGGCCAAGCCAGCGGAAAGGGGTCGAACTTGGTTTGTTTTACACTCCGTTTCCCTGGCTGATCGTCGATTTCGACTATGCGTATTCCACCGCCCGCTTCCGCGGCAGCGATCCGGCGGCGCCGGGCAACCATATCCCGGGCGCGGTGGAACATGTCGCCGCGCTTGGCATCGCAATCGACGGCCTTGGCCAATGGAACGGCGGACTGCGAGTGCGTTATTTTGGCCCTCGTCCGTTGATCGAGGACAACAGCGCGCGCTCCAAGGCGACAACGATGGTGGATGCGCGGATCGGTTACAGGATCGCGGACAACATGAAACTGCATTTGGATGTATACAATCTGTTCAACGCCCGCGCGCACCAGATCGACTATTTTTATCCCTCCCAGCTTCGCGGGGAGGCGGCGCCGGCGAACGACATCCATTTCCATCCGGTGGAACCCCTATCGGCCCGTCTGACGCTGAGCATGACATTCTGACGTGTCGCGACACTTGTCGCGGCCCGTCCCTGCCCCTAACTGAGCCCCTATGAGCACCGATCCCCACGCGCATGACGCGACCGCCCAGACCGAGCAGGCGCCGGACCCGGCGAACGCCAACACCCCCCTGTCCCCGGACCAACTGATGCAGGCGGCCACCGCCCGCATCGCCGAACTGGAAGCCGAGCTGGCGGACATGAAGGACCGCTGGATGCGGGCGGAGGCCGAAACCTCCAACGTTCGCGCGCGCGGCCGCCGGGAAGCCGACGACGCGCGCCAGTATGCCGTGCAGAAGTTCGCCACCGACGTCGCCGAAGCGGCGGAAAACCTGAACCGCGGCATTGGCGCGCTGCCCGCCGCCGCCGCGGGCGAACCCGACATCCTGATCAAG
Source organism: Acetobacteraceae bacterium (assembly GCA_043782125.1). Lineage (GTDB taxonomy): Bacteria > Pseudomonadota > Alphaproteobacteria > Acetobacterales > Acetobacteraceae > Rhodopila. Next base: position 5,030 of record JAYWAX010000160.1, read on the forward strand.
GTCCGCGAAGGCCTCGCCGGCATCGAACGCGGCTTTACCGGCGTGCTGGAGCGGAACGGCATCAAAAAGGAAGACCCCACCGGCCAAACCTTCGACCCCAATTTGCACCAGGCAATGGCCGAGCAGGAAAGCGAGGCCCACGCCCCCGGCACCATCATGCAGGCCTGGACCGCATGCTGGACGCTGCATGGGCGTCTGCTGAAACCCGCCATGGTCGTGGTGGCGAAAGCGCCTGTCGCGGTACTGGGCGGCTCGCTCGACACCACCGCATGAACAAAGCGCCGCAAAATCTTGCGAACCTCCCTTGCCCAAGGCGGCCGGGGCTCATACATGCCTGCCATACGTTATCATGTGGGGACGTAAGCGGTGCCTCGGGCCGCACGCGTTCGCCAAACGGAGTTTTCGACAATGAGTAAAGTCATCGGTATCGACCTTGGTACGACCAATTCCTGCGTCGCCATCATGGAAGGCAAAGAAGTCAAGGTCATCGAGAACAGCGAAGGCGCGCGCACGACGCCAAGCATGGTCGCGTTCTCGGACAGCGGCGAACGGCTGGTCGGCCAGGCGGCGAAACGCCAGGCGGTCACCAACCCGTCCAATACGCTCTACGCCATCAAGCGCCTGATCGGCCGCCGGTTCGAAGACCCGACCGTGGCCAAGGACAAGGCGATGGTCCCCTTCAACATCGTGAAGGGCGATAACGGCGACGCCTTCGTCGAAGCGCGCGGCGAAAAATACGCGCCCAGCCAAATCAGCGCCTTCGTGCTGACCAAGATGAAGGAAACCGCCGAAGCCTATCTCGGCGAGCCGGTCACGCAGGCCGTCATCACGGTCCCGGCCTACTTCAACGACAGCCAGCGCCAGGCCACCAAAGACGCGGGCCGCATCGCCGGTCTGGAAGTGCTGCGCATCATCAATGAGCCGACTGCGGCGGCGCTCGCTTACGGCATGGACAAGAAATCCTCCGGCCTGATCGCGGTCTACGATCTCGGCGGCGGCACCTTCGACGTGTCCATCCTGGAAATCGGCGATGGCGTGTTCGAGGTGAAATCCACCAACGGCGACACCTTCCTCGGTGGCGAAGACTTCGACATGCGCGTCATCGAATATCTGGCCGAGGAGTTCCGCAAGGAGTCCGGCATCGACCTGCGCAAGGACAAGCTGGCACTGCAACGCCTGAAAGAGGCCGCCGAAAAAGCCAAGATCGAGCTGTCCTCCGCCAAGGAAACCGAGATCAACCTGCCCTTCATCACCGCCGACGCCTCTGGGCCGAAGCATCTGGTGCTGAAGATT
>JAYWAX010000161.1:0-2258 GCA_043782125.1 Acetobacteraceae bacterium
GGCAGGGCGCGCGGCCGCAACAGGGGCGGCGCCAGATGGTGGTGATAGAGATAGGTGAGCGGGATCGCGAGCGCGTCGGTGTCGATTCCCGGCAGGCTGGCGCAACCGAACAGCAGGTCGATCTTGTAATGGAAGACATAGGCGGCGATCCCGCCCCACATCAGCCGCATCACCGAGCGGTGGCGATGTTCGGGATCGACACAGGATCGTCCGAGTTCCATGACATTGCCGGGAAAGCGCTCGATCACGGAGATGTCGTACTCGTCGGCGGAATAAAACCGGCCGACCCGCGCGGCCGCCTCCCGCCGGATCAGGCGGTATGTGCCGATCACGCTCTCCGCCCCTTCGCCAAGGGCATGGTCGAGCAGCAGCAGATGATCCGCCACCGGATCGTACGCGTCGCGGTCACGCTGGCTGAGCCGTGTGGCCGGATCCGCCCGCGCGCCTCTTTCCTGGTAGAACACACGATAGCGCAGGGCCTGCGCCGCGTCGATCTCATCCGCGGTGACGGCGACCCGCACACCGAGGTCGCCGGCCCGCAGTTCGGGAAAGGGCGGCGGGTCGCTCATTCGACGGTTTCCTCCGGCTGTGCCGTGGCACGGTGGCCGGGGTTGGTGTCGCGCCGGCGTCCGAACAACTCCAGGCGCAGGGACACGAGATCGAAGCCCAGGCGCGCGGCGATGACGCGGATGAGGTGTTCGTGGCCGGCATCCTCGAACTCGATGACCTTGCCGGTCTCGATGTCGATCAGGTGATGATGGTGATGACCGTGTTCGCTTGGCTCATAACGGGCGCGGCCGCCGCCGAAATCATGGCGTTCGAGTATGCCCTTCTCCTCGAACAGGCGAACGGTGCGGTACACGGTGGCGATGGAGATGCGGGAATCGAGCCGGACGGCACGCCTGTACAGCTCCTCGACATCGGGATGATCGCTCGCGTCGGAAAGGACGCGGGCAACGACGCGGCGTTGCTCCGTCATTTTCACGCCGCGTTCGACGCACAGGCGCGCGATGCGCGATTCCGTCGGCATTCTTGTGAAAATCCTGAATGTCACATCTGACGGGACAGTCCGTTCAGGAAGACCAGGTAGCCGAAATCACGCCCCCCTGTCCAATGTCTCCCCGGTCCGGTCCCGTCACCGCCCGATGTCCCCGGGACTTTCCGTCAGGGTTCGCGCGGGCGGGGGACGGGAACCGATCCCCCTTCGCGGTCAGGACGCGTGTCTCAAATCTGTTTACCATGGCGTGGACGCGTGCCAAGCCCGCTCGCCTTGGCGAGGGAGGAGCGCTTTTTCGCGTAATCGGGCGCGACCATCGGATAGTCGGGATCCAGGCCCCAGCGCAGGCGGTATTGTTCTGGCGTCAGACCATATGCCGTTTGCAGATGCCGTTTCAGCATCTTCAGTTTCTTGCCGTCTTCCAGGCACACGATATGATCGGCGAACACCGACCTGGAAACCGGCACCGCCGGCCTGGGGCGTTCCGCCGGCATGGGCCGCGACGCCGGGGTGTTTTCCACCGTTCCGCCATGAGGGGAGCGGAGGGCATGGAAGACCTTTTGTATCAGGTCCGGCAAGGCGCCGGCCGCGACCTTGTTGTTACCCACGTGTGCCGAAACGATCCGCGCGGTCAGGCCCAGCACGCCTTCCAGGGAAGAAGCAGAGGATATGTCCTGAACAGATGAATTTTCCGCCATCGATTGCCCCTTCATCGCGGATGACTTCGGTCTTATAGTGATTGTCCCGGCCGTTTCGCAATGGTTATTCTTGTCAGTTCCGCATGTCCAAGTATCATGGGAGCGGTTATCGTGGACGCTGTCATCATGGATGCCTTTCCCGCCGCCGACCGTGAAATCGACATTACAAAAGATGTATGCCCGATGACCTTCGTGCGTACGCGCCTGGCGCTCGACCGCATGACCGCGGGACAGACCCTGCTCGTCCGTTTGCGCGGCGAGGAACCCACCCGCAACGTGCCGCGTACCGCCGTCGAGCAGGGACATGCCGTGCTGCGGCGAAGCGACGAGTCCGACGGCTCCACGCTGCTGCTGTTGCGCAAGGGCGGATGAGGCGCGACCCTGTCATGCCAACCCGCGTTGACGTTGACACGTTACGTCATCCCCCGGTCAAGCCGGGGGAGGACGGGGAGTCGGACGCACGTCAGCCTTTACGCGGGTTGGTATCATGCCAACGGCCCTTGATGATGACCATCTATCCTCTCGGGCCGCGGTCATGGCGCGCCGGGTTGGCGGGCGGCGGC
>JAYWAX010000162.1:0-6309 GCA_043782125.1 Acetobacteraceae bacterium
CTCATCCCAATACCCATCCAGCGTCCCGACCCTGTCCCACAGCAGCGAGCTTTGTCAGAACCCCGGCAGATCCGGTGGAGGGTAATAAGCCCGGTCGCCCAGGGCGCGAACGCGATCCCAGAATGCCGGGCCGGCCGCCAGGCCGGTCTCGTTCTTGTCCGCGGCCTGCCGCCAGATGTTCCAGGACTCCGGATGCAGGCGGCTGGCTTCGGCCAGAAACCCGGCCGCCTCATCCGGCCGCCCGTTCCGGCGCAGCCAGATGCCAAGACGGAAATTGGCGTCCGCGAGCGCCATGTCCGGCGTCACTTGCGGCAATTTCCGGCGGACCTGGTCCGCGTCCAGCGCGTGCCGTCCCGTCCGTACCCAGTCGCGCACCGCGTCCAGATAGGCGACGCGCGCGGCGGCTCGGGCCGCCTTGGCTTCGGGCGACATCGTCATCGTCGCCTTGTCCATATGGCGGAAGTGATCCGTCGATCCCGCTGTTTCCGGCGGCCGGACGATGTGGCCTGCTTCGTCGATCCAGACGCATTGCGGCACGTTGACCATGCCATACAGCGCGGCCACCCGATGATCGATGTCGATCAGACAGGGATAGGCCGGGTTGGCCACTTCAATCCACGGGCGGGCCGCATCGGCTCCTCCGCTATCTTCCGCGACCGCGACGATGGCGAAATTTTCGGTCTTCAGGCTGTCGAACAAGTCCTGCCACACGGACAGGTCATGACGGCAGCCTCACCAGGACGCCCAGGTCGTGAGGAAGATTTTTTTGCCGCGGAGCGCGGAGAGTGTGTGGGGCACCCCGGCGAGGTCGGGCAATGTGAAATCGGGTGCCTCAAGCCCCGACAGGGCGGAGGCGCGGCTTTCGGCGGCGGTTCCCAGCACCCAGACATCGCCGGGTGCGCCGGACACCACGGGATTGCCGAGTATGCGCCAGAACGCGGCGATATCGACGTGTCCGTCGCGACGCGCCTCGGCGGGCAGCGGCACGCATAATTCGTCGCGGCACATGCCCTCGGGTTTCAGGGTCCAGCCGGTGAGGGCCTCGGCGTCAGTGGGCGAAACGTTGAGATCGTTGGTTGTGCCAACCGTGAATTCGCCCCTGTCTGTCAGAACGACTGCCATATCGGTTTCCTCGATTGTTTTAACGCGGGGTTGGTTATCGTGCGGATTTACGGTCGCATGTTTCCGCGGCTGGGGCAAAGGCATTTGGGCCCGCGCGGGGACCGGGGCACCGCGATTGTCTGGGGAATAACACTGGGCGATCGTTTAGAGGAGGCAGCGTTATTGGCCTGTCATGGGATGGCTTTGCGGCACAGGTGTCCGGACAACGCCGGCAGGCAGGCGAATCCGCTCTCTTCTTTTGGCGGTTTGGCTCGAACGGGCCAAGGGTCGCGGGACGAAGGTGCCCTGAACCACGGGAACGTGCCGCTTTCGATGGTCCGGTCGAGCCGAACCATGACGATTTGACACCGAACCGTGACGCTTACACAGCGAACTGTGACGCTTACACAGCGAACCGTAACGCTTATACCAACGGCACGAACAATTGACCCATTGCGATGCCCTCTCCGCGTCATGGCACGCCCCCGAGCGGGCCATCCGGAGCGGTACTCCATTGCGAGAGTGGGCACGATAAACTGCGGAAAGCGCCTCTCGTTCGATCGATGTGCCGCGCCCGATGGCACGGTCGAGCCGTGCCATGACGAGGGGGAGAAGCGGTGCCGAGAGTCAATCGTTCGGACGGGTGGTATTACACACTGAAAAATGATGCGTACACACCGAACAATGACACTTTTACGCCAAGCCATGACGCTTTTGCGCCGGACCGTGAAGAAGCTACGGCGGTGCTCCAGCGGGAATTTTCGCAGGCGATACCGTCGCTACTTGCCCGTCCCGGCGAAAAAGGTAACTTTCCGTTGTCCGCTCGCTGTCCTGGCGCCGTGCCTCGGCGACGCGGGGGAATGCCGTCCGCGGAAGCGGGAAATTAAACAGGGGGAGTCTGAACATGTCTGGGTCCAACGCGACCGTATCGAATGTCCCGTGGTGGAAGGAACCCACCAAGGACCAATGGTATGCCTATTTCGCCGCCTGGATGGGGTGGACGCTGGATGCGTTCGACTTCACCATCTTCTTGTTGATTATGCTGCCGATCAGTCAGGAATTCGGGGTGCCGTTGACCGCCGTGACCGCGGTGTTCGCAGTTACGCTGTGGATGCGCCTTGTGGGCGCGACGGCCGCCGGCTGGATGGCCGACCGGATGGGCCGTAAGGCACCGTTGATGATTTCCATCCTGTGGTACTCGGTCTGCAACTTCGTCGCCGGGTTTTCGCCGAGTTTCGCGTTTTTGTTCTTCTGGCGCGCCGCTCTGGGCATCGGCATGGGGGCGGAATGGCCGGCGGGCGCGGCCTTGGCCATGGAATCCTGGCCCGCGCGTTCGCGTGGCCTGATGTCCGGCGTTCTGCAGGGATCCTGGGGTCTCGGCTTCGCGCTGTCCGCCGCCGCTTATGGCTTCCTTTACGTGCCGTTCGAAGCGATGGGGAAGGGCTATGGCTGGCGCGGCCTGTTGATCCTGGGCGTGCTGCCGGCGCTGGCCTGCGTCTGGATCCGATTCTACGTCAAGGAACCGGAAGTGTGGGCCGAGAACCAGAGGCTCCAGACCGAAACGAAAAGGCAGGTCAAGCTGCCGTTGCTGGCCATCTTCAAACCCGCCTATTTGTGGAACACCGTCACGGGCTGCGTCTGGATGGCGGCCAATTTCTGCGTCTATTACTCGATCTGGGCGTTGTTCGGCACTTATCTGCAAAAGGAACTGGGGTGGACGCCCGCGATGGTGGCGGTGCCTTTGTTCTGGGCCAACATCGTCGTGTTCCTGTCCAGCGCCTTTTGGGGCGCGGTGTCGGACAAGCTCGGACGGCGTTGGGCCATCATGATCCCCTGCACCATCGGTATCTTCGTCACGCCGCTTTACCTGATGACAAAGGACCCGTTCTGGATTGTTGGCGGCTTTATCGTGCAGGCGCTGTTCGTCGGTGGCAAAGACAGCCAGAACCCCGCCTGGCTGTCGGAACGCTTCCCGACGGAAATCCGCGCCACGGCCTCGGGCTTCGTCTACCACCAGGGCGCCATCTGGGGCGGTTTCGTTGCCCCGATACTTGCGTGGTATGCGGTGGATCAGAAGATGGGATTCGCCATCCCCATGATGGTCGGCACGGCCGGATCGCTCGTGGTCCTCGTCATCGCGGTCTTCCTGGGCCCCGAAACCAAAGGCAAAGTGCTGACTGCGGATATCGAGGTCCTGAAAATGGCTGAAATTCCGTAAGTCCTGGCGTCAGAGTATGGTCGCTTCAGGTTGAAGCGATCATGCTCTGACGCATTTGTTTGAGAGAGCGATTCACGTTTGAGCTTGAAGTCAACCTCAAACGATCGGGCTCTAATTGCGACGGAACGGCCGGAGCCCGCGCTCCGGCCGTTGCCGTTTGTTTCTTCATCCGTAGCCGGTGTTACGGATTTTGGTCCCAGTCCGGATCGGTGCTTGGGACCAATGGATTATCCGGGGTGACCAATAATCCCTTACCCGGAATGAAATTCACTTCCAGCCTGATGCCGTCCGGATCCTCGAAAACGAAGAAATAATAACCGGGGGCGAAATCGCCTTCGACGGGGCCGCGATCGATAAGCCCGCCGATCTCGCGCACCTTGATCGCTGCCGCATCGACGTCCGCGCGCGATCGGGCGCGCAGACACAGATGGTGCAGACCGACGCGGTTCTGGACGAAACGCTGGTTCTCATGTTCCGGCGCGCAACGCTGGATGCCGATCGCCGTGCGTCCGCCCACATGATAGAGGAAATTATTGCCGTCGTAGACCTTCGTCATGCCCAGAAAAGGGAGGAGTTCGGCGTAGAAGGCGCGGGCTTTTTCCCATTGGCCGACGGTCAGAATGACGTGCGCCATGCCGTTGACTTCAATCATGAATGATTTCTCCTCCGCCGCAGCACCGCGCGATCGTCAATCGTAAAACGCGATGGTTCGGATTTCGATGCTCTGGCGCGGAACCGCATCGGCCGGTGCGGTGGGATCGTTGAACGCCGAGTGAAACGAAAGCCGCGCCCGCCCGTCGCGCGCCGTGTCGTGACATTTGATCAGCACCGCTTCATCCGGCGTCATGCGCGAAAAGAATACCCAGCGATGCCGTGCCTGGTGGCGCACCGAGGCAATTTCCCCGACGCGATCCTTATAAACCAGATCCGTCAGAATCAGATCGTCTTCCGTGCAACTGGCCGCATCGCAAAGCGCCAGGGGCGTATCGATCACGGTATGGCCGATCGGACGCCAGACATTGATAAAAACATAGCGGCGCGCGAGCAGTGCCTCGGCTTCGTCCGGCACGAGATCGCGGATGCGCTGGGGTGCGGATTTCTCCGTGTAGTCGTTATGCACCCGCATCACCGGCTCGCGCGGCTGATCGGGGCCGCGCAATGTGTGGTCGAATACCAGGACACGCGCGGCACCGGTCGCGCCGCGCACGATGGCGGCGCATTCGTCGTAATAGGCGCCCTCGATCGCCGCCTCGTCTTTGAAGTCCCGCTCCACACTGGGTCTGTTCAGCAGCGCGAAGCCGTTGCGATCCAGCGTGTAAGCGTCTTCGTGGCCGCGCGCGTCGGCGATCGGCATGACGCGAGGATCGTTGACGCCGGTCCATTCCGGCAACCCCGGCCGGTCGTACAAATAGCGCTTCGGTTTCTCCGTACTCGGCTGGAGGTAATTCAAGGTCGCCGTAACGGCGCGGTCAGGCGCGCGCGTGGCGGTAAGGGCGTCCGAAGGCATGGGAATTCTCCAGCGGTGATTGGGCGAAAGGCTGCCCGCGCCATGGCCCGGCGTCAATCGCGCGACGTCTCCGGCCTGTGAATCGGGAGGGGGCGTCCGGGGCTGGCGCGGCGATACGATCCCCGGGGATCGCGGTCTTCCCTCGCAGGTGCCGGGCACGATATCGTCGGACGCCGCCGGTGCGAAACCGCGGCCAGGGAGGGAGCAGAGGCCGATGATCGCGCCTGCGTATATCCGCGTTATGGCGCGGTACAACTCAGAGATGAACCGCCGCATTTACGCCGGTGCCGCGCTGCTGACGGACGTGCAACGCCGCGCCGATGTGGGCCTGTTCTGGGGCTCGCTGCACGGCACCTTGTGCCATTTGCTGTGGGCCGACCGGCAATGGATGTCCCGCCTGGACAACTGGCCGCCCAACACGGTCCCCAATCCCCAGAGTCCGGCTCTGATCCACGATTTCGACGCGCTTCGAACGGCCCGGATCGAGGCCGACGCGATGCTGGAGGATTTTGCGGCGCGGATCGACGACGCCTGGCTGGACCAGGACCTGACCTGGTACAGTGGCGCGGCGAAGAAGACGCTCAGCCGGGAAAAACGCGGGTTGATGGCGCATTTCTTCAATCACCAGACGCATCACCGCGGCCAGGCGCATGCCGCACTGACCATGCGTGGCGTCGATCCCGGCGACACGGATTTGTTCCTGGTCATTCCGGATCTGTGAAATCCCGCCTGGAGCGGCCGGGCCGGATCTTTGAAATTCCACCTGGAACGGCTTGGCCGGATCTTTGACTCCCCCCCGGAGCGGCCCGGTTCCCGGGCGCCGGCGAGCGCGTTTACCGGTTCCCCGGCCGGGCCCGAAACGTCCCGCGCGGTTGCGCCGCGTCCCGTTCCCTGGCCAAACCCGCCCGCGCACACGTCTCGCCAACCCGCACACACAGAGGACCCCGCATGCAGCGCCTGTTCGACGGTTATCGCCGCTTCCGCCAGGACCGTTGGCCGGAACGCCGCCGCCTGTTCGAATCCCTGGCCGACGCGGGCCAGCAACCCCGGGCGCTGGTGATATCCTGTGCCGACAGCCGCGTCGATCCCGGCATGATCTTCGATGCCGCGCCGGGCGAGTTGTTCGTCGTTCGCAATGTCGCCAACCTGGTGCCGCCGTATGCCCCCGATGGTGCTTATCACGGCACCAGCGCCGCGCTGGAATTCGCCGTGCGGGTGCTTCAGGTCCCCGACATCGTGGTCCTTGGCCACGCTTTGTGCGGCGGTGTCCGTGCCATGTTGGAGGGCACGCCGCCGGAAGCGGGCGACTTTATCGCCCCTTGGATCGGCCTCGCTGCGCGGGCGCGCGACCGGGCGCTCGCGCTTCCCGACCCGGCGCAGCGGCAATTATGCTGCGAACATGAGACGATCCTGCTTTCGCTGGACAATCTCCGGAGTTTTCCCTGGATCGCCGAACGGATCGCGGCGGGCACGCTGCGGCTGT
>JAYWAX010000163.1:0-2254 GCA_043782125.1 Acetobacteraceae bacterium
CGCTTGCGAATTATACCGCCGTCGACGATGTCGGGCGCGCGGTGAACCCGATGATCGTACACGGTCAGGTCCATGGCGGGATCGCGCAAGGCGTCGGACAGGCGTTGTGGGAAAATGTTGTCTACGATCGAAAGACCGGACAATTGCTGACCGGCTCGTTCATGGATTACGCGATGCCGCGTGCCGCCGGTCTGGTGAATTTCGTGACCGAAATATCCGAAGTTCCCTCGCCCACCCATCCGCTTGGCATTCGCCCAGCGGGGGAAGGCGGCACGACTCCGGCTTTGGGTGTGACTGTGAACGCGGTGGCCGATGCCTTGGCCGAACGCGGCGTGACGCATATCGAAATGCCGATGACATCGGAACGAGTCTGGCGCGCGATCCAGGCGGCCCGGCCGTGACGCGAGGCCGCAGTTGGATTTACGGAGAACAAAACGCATGACATTATACCTGTCCCGGCGGCACGCGGCCCTTGGCATCGGCGCGTCGATGCTGCCATCGATCGCCGCCGCCGATATCGCGTCCCTGGCCGCGGCGGCGCGCAAAGAAGGTGAGCTGACCTGGTATGTCGCGCAAATGGACACCGAAACGGCGGAACGTTTCGGGCGCGTGTTCTCGGAAACCTATCCCGGCATCCGCGTCGCCGTGACTCGCGTGACCGGTCAGGTCGCCTTGCAACGGCTGATGCTGGACATCAAAAACCAAACACCGCACTGCGATGTGTTCAGCACCACCGATATTTCGCACATGCCCGGACTGAAGGCGCGCGGCGAGTTATCGCAATATGTGCCGGAGAATTTCGCCAACATGAAACCCCGGTTTCAGGCCTTGTCGGATCGCGGCTGGTATCACGCAACCAACGCGGGGCGTTGGATTTTGGTCAGCAACACCCAGAAAGTGACGGCAGACGCGGCGCCGAAAAACTGGACCGATCTGACCGATCCGAAATGGAAGGGCCAACTCGGCCTGGCCCACCCCGGGTTCAGCGGCGGCGGCGGCATCTGGGCTTTGGCGATGAAGAATCTCTATGGCTGGCGGTTTTTCGAAGACCTCGCGAAGAATAATCCGCGGGTGAGCCGTTCCACGATCGACACCGTCACGTTGATCGGCGGCGGCGAATGTCTGGCCGGTCCGACATTTTCGTTCAATGCCTACCGTGCCATCGACAAGGGAAATCCGATCGCCATCGCGATACCCTCGGACGGTGTGGTCGGGATGGTCTTCCCGTCCGCCATTCCCGCACACGCGCCGCACCCCAATGCCGCGCGCCTGTTCATGGAATGGTCGTTGAGCGCGGCCTTTTCGACCATGCTGGCGGCGGACGGCGGCGATCCCATCCATGCCGCCGTGGCGCCACGTGCCGGCGAAACCGGCACCGAGGGCCAAAAAGTCCTGGCCCCCACGGTCGAGGAAATCCGCGCCGGCGTGCCGGAGGTGATCGAGCGCTGGCGCGATATTTTTGGCGGTTGAGCTTTATCGTGCGCCGAGGTTGATCCGGTGCGCGATGTAGTCACGGTCGGTGGTGCCGTCATAGGACATTTTGAACGGCTTTTTCACGACGGGACCGGCGGCCGGCACTTCCACCACTGCGGTCTTCGCGCGCGCGGCCCGCTTCACGGGCGCCGCCACTGGTTTCGCCACCGGCGCCGCGAAGGTTTCCGCTGCCTCTTTACCGCGCGCGGCGGACCACGATGCGACATCTTTGCGCAGTTGGTCTTTCATCGCGTCGGCTTCGATGTCCATTTCGGTCGGGCCGGTGCCGGTATCCTGGGTCATGAGAGAGTTTCCTTTTCGCCAAGACGGCGAAGAATCATTGCAAAGACAACATAAAGGCGAACGCCAGAACCAGGGCGATCGCCGCCGCCACAAGCGCGATCTGGTTCATTGGCCAGCCCGTCGCGGCTTTTTTAAGGCCAAGCGCCGGTCCCAGACCGATGGCCGGGCGCGACGGCAGCAACCCGATCAAACGAACCGCGATCGACGACGCGTCGGGAAAAGCCCATAGCGATTTCGGCATCTCCGCGATCGTCCGCGCCAGGCTTTCTGCCGCGTCCGCCCTGGGCAGCGCGGCGAGCCGCCCAGCTTCGCTCCAGGGATCGGCCCCGATTCGCGCGAAGACGGATAAGACACTCAGCCCGACTCCATTGGCTTCGGTGCCAACTTCCGCGAACAAAAAGTGGTTCAGATCCGACCGGCCAAGCGCCGTCACGTCCGGAGATGCCACGGTATTTTCCTGGAATATTGGAGAGGCGCG
>JAYWAX010000164.1:0-6289 GCA_043782125.1 Acetobacteraceae bacterium
CCAGCCCGCCCGCGCGCGTCAGGTGACGGACCTTCATCGCCCGGTGAACCAGAGTCCAATAGGATGTTGTTGTCAGGCGGCGCCGCGCCTCGCTCCGCCGCGCGGGGGTCGGGTTCGTGGCCGCGATCGCCGTATCGGCCGCATCGAGCCATGCGCCGGTATAAGAATCCTGCAAAGCCAGAAGCAGGCCACGCTGACGTTCCGACAGCGAAGCCGGTGCCTGAAGCATCGCGCCGTCCCGCAAATCGCGCGCGATTTCCACCACCCGGCCCGCCAGGTGCAGCAGATACGTGTCGTGGCGGTTCAACAGCGCCGCCGACGGGCGCAGGAAACTCCGGTTGCTAAGCGGCTCGCCGCCGGGTTCCACCAGGATATAGCTTGCGCGCGCGACCTCCAGAATCCGCTCCCGGATCGTGGTGTCGTCGAGCTGAAAGATTTCCTTGGCGGCGCCGTAAAGCTGGCGCGCCACGCAGCCCCGGCGGGCTTTGGCGCAGAGGTAATCGATCGCAAAACCATGCGTCCGCCCGCGCAGCGCCGGAAACCGTTCGTGCCAAAGTGTTTCCCGTTCCAGCGGAAACCGTATCGCCGTCGTTTCCCGCGTCATGTTCGGCTCCCCGGCATATGACTTCCGGAAGATTGTACAAGTAATCCCGGCCGCCGGAAAGGATGACCGGCCGCGATGTCCTCGGCGCACCAATCGGTTGGTGCCGGGACGGAGGGCGTCCGGCCGATCTCCAATACGCCCGCGGAACGTCGAACCAAGGGTTTCATTCAGCGGGCCGCGGTGACGGTTGCCAGGCTTCAAGATTGCCTTCCAAAAACGCAGCGGTTTCCGTAAGTCCGAGACGGCGCAGGATATTCAAATAGCTGGTGGCTGAAATTGGCGGGCGGGTCAGACGGGCAAGGCACGCGCGGACCCCAGCCAGGATTTGCAACGGCATCGCGGCGATGAAGGACTGCAAAAAAGCGTCGGGATGCCGCGCCTCGAGACCATAGGGCGCGAGCACGTCCGCCGGAAAATCCTTGAGATTGAAGGTTACGATGACATCCGCCGCCGCTGTCGTCGCGGCAGCCAGCACATGCCGGTCGTCAGGGTCCGGCAGCGAGAGTCCGGCGATGCGCGGCGCGTAGCCCGTCACCAGCGCATCGGGGATCGCCCGGCGCATGACGGCCTGGGTTCGCGCAATCCGCGCGCTCAGTTCAGGACGAACCGCCAGAAGATTGCGCATCCATTCGTCTTCGATTTCGCTTGACCATCGCGCCTGAAACAGGCCGGAAACGGCAAGTTGCATCAGCAGATCGCGCAGCGGGGCCGGATAGAGCACGTTGGCGTCGAGCAGAGCGATTGCTGGCGTCATTCCTCGTAGCCAATCCCCAATTCCTGGCCAAGCCGCGCCAACTCTCCCATTGCCGCCTGCCGATCGATATCCGTGCGTGTCTTGTAAGCGATGACCTCAGCCAGCCTGACGCGCCGTTGCACGCCAACCCTGCGGAAGGCCATCTCGCCTTTTTCAAGCAAACCCACGAGATAAGGGCGGGATACATTGAGAACCGCGGCGGCCTCTTGCGTCGTTAGCTCCGCGTTCGACGGCAACAGCGACACCGCATTGCCGCACGCCATTTCGGAAAGCGCGGCGCACAGAAACCGCAATGCCGAGGCGGGGATATGGATTTGTCCGGTCGTGCCGTCCTCAGCCGTCACCGTCAGCAGCATTTCGCCGGTCGTCTGCGTCATCGCGCCAAGCGTCCGGCTCGATTCCGCCGCGAGCCGCATCTCGTGCGCATTCGGTATCGCCGCCGCGCCGCTGACCGGAGAAGCGGGATCCGATGTCGATATCGTAGTGAGCATGGCCACCTCCTGGCGACGACATACTCGAAATACTCGAAACAGTCAAATTATTCGAAACGTGCGCGGGCGGTTCGGTGTCGTCCTATCGGTAACAAAATAACTTGCCAACTTAATACAGGATTTGAATCGGGCGACGCGTATGCGTTGTAACTTCGAAAAATGGCGGTTTGCATAAATGGCGGCGTTGGCCCCTCAGCACCTGACGGTTGGGACGGTGGCGACCGAAGTAAGAAAATTCAACCGCGGATAAACGCAGATGGACGCCGATAAGAATGGCGCGGGTCAGACTGTGCTCCACTTCAAACGATTTTTGCACAAATGGCAGGAATAGCGAGGTATATTGGCGTTCTTCTGCGGCTGAGAATCCTTCTCGATTTCGTTTGAAATCGGATTCAACCGCTACGCTTCCTGCCAGAACGCCGCCTTTGACAATGAACGCGGTCGCCGAAACCGCCGTCGCTCCGGCGATTTCGCGCCAAACGGCGGCGATCCTTTCCCCGGACATTGTTTGTGCCGCGACCGTTGGCCCGCTCGGGGGCGGGCCATGACGGGGAGAGGAACGGGGCCCGGTTCAAGCGATTGCTCTGCAGTTGAGATTAAGCGCCGGCGTCTTTCGGCTCCGGCGTTAGCCGCCGTGCCCCATATTTCCGCTTCCGGTACGGCCGCTCCAACCGCGGATCGGGCACCCGCACGGCCACCAACACGTCCACCTCCCGCGCCCCCGCCGCCAGCAACGCCTCGGCGCAGGCGCTTGCCGTTGCGCCAGATGTCATGACATCGTCGATCACCAGCACCCGGCGCCCTTCGATCGCCGCTTCCCGGCCCGGCCGGAGCGAAATCGCGCCCGCGACCTCGTCCCGGCGCTCGGCTGCCGATTTGCCGCCAAGCGATGCTGTCGTGCGCGCCCGGATCAGCGCGTCGAGGATCGCCGTCCGCCCCGCCAAACGGCCCAGAGCCGCGGCCAACAGCGCGGCCTGATTGTACCGGCGAACGAACAGCCGGCGCCGATGCAACGGCACCGGCACCAGCACATCCGCGTCCGCGAGCAACACCCTCCCAGCCTGCGCCATTTTCCCGGCCAGCAGGCCCGCGTATTCGGTGCGGTCGCCATGCTTGAACGGCAAAATCAGGCGGCGCGAGGCCTTGTCGTAATTCAGCGCCGCCCGCGCGCGCTGAAACGGCGGCGGTGCATCCAGGCAGCGCTGGCACCACCCGCCTTCCACCGCCTGAGACGGCAACGCGAACGGCGCACCACAGCAAACGCAGCAGGGCTCGCCCGGCGCCGACAACGCGCCGAAACAAGCCCCGCATTGCAAACCGGGCTTATCGACGGTGTCCCCGCACGTGACGCAGGCCGGCGGGAGCACAATGTCCAGCACTGCCCGCGCCAGGCGGCGCGGGTGAAGAAGTTCAGTGCGCGCCAGAAACGCCAAATACAATCGTACCGTCCCGTTGGATTTCGTTCACAAGATCGATCTCCCACGTTAAATACGCGTTCATCGCTTCTTCCACACCAGAATTCCGGTCGTACGCGCGCAAATAAAAGTCGATGCAGGCCTCGTCCGGCGGGTTGGTCCGGTCAACGGTCACCGGATGCCCAGAAGCGCGCCACGCCGCAGTACCGCCCGCCAGCACCACAACCTCGGCCTTGGTAAGAGCTTTGACTTCCTCGAAAGCGAACCGCGCCAAGGCCCCGTCCGGCGACGTCAACACCACCAGCCGCGCCTGAACATGCGCCGCCAGCAGTGCATCCAGGCGGCCGCGCACGCCCCAGATCGCGTGCGGAATATGGCCCGCGCGAAAATCGATGCTGCGCGCCAGGTCGATAATCAGCGTCCCCGCCGGGTTGGCGGCGAGCCGCGCCGGATCGATCGTGGCCGCAACCGCCGGCGCGAGGTCGGACAGCCCCGATCCGGTTTCCACGCCCAACGCGCCATCGGCCACGAACACGTCCCGATGGCCCATCTGGCGCAGCCACGCCGCCGACATCCGCGCGCGCACGCCCGTGTCATCGACGACCACCACGCGAGACCCGCGCACGCCAACCCACGAATCGGTCGCCTGCACCAATTGCCCGCCCGGCGCGCTGAGGCTGCCGGGACGATGCCCCGCGCGATATTCGCTGGGATCGCGCACATCCAGCACATACAGCGTGCGCGATTTATCCGCCTCGAACGCCCGCAATTCGTCCGCGCCGATCGTTTGTACACCGGATTGATCGGCGAAGGCCGTGGCGCGGGTCAGCGCCAGCGCCACCGTCGCGGGCGTGCCGGGCTGGAAGCGCTCGGGCCGTCCGTGTTCGCACTGCAAACCCGCGAGTTCCCAACCCATCGTGCCGTTACGCAACGCCACCACCTTGTTCGGAATGCCCGCGCGCCGCAGGCTCTCCGCGCCCATGATGGACCGCGTGCGGCCCGCGCAATTCACCACCACCAGAGTCTCCGGATCGGGCGCCAGGTCGCCGATCCGATACGCCAACTCCGCGCCCGGCATCGGAATGCCGGAGGGGATCGACATGCGGGTGAATTCTTCCTGCGTGCGGCTGTCCAGAACAATCATCTTCCGGCCGCTGTCGATCCATTGCTTCAACTCGGCCGGATCGACGCTTTCTGTTGCGTAATGATGCTCGACCCACTCGCCGAAGGCTTTCGACGGCACGTTCATGCCGGAAAACAGCACATTCCCGGCCTCGGCCCAGGCGGCGGTGCCGCCGGAGAGGTAGGAGACATCGGTGTAGCCTTGGCTTTCCAGCCAGGCGGCGAGGCGCGGGGCCAGCGGGCCACCGTCGCCGGTTACGCAAACGCGGACGGATTTGCGCGGCAGCAGCGCGGCGGTCCGTGTTTCGCGATGCGCCATCCCCAGCGGAACCGCCCAGAAAAGATGCTCGGCGCCAAATTCGCCGTCCTCGCGCGCATCGACGATCGCCAACTCCTGGCCATCGATAATCCAGTCCCGCAGAGTGCCGGGGGCAACATGTTTCATGGTCGTAATTCTCCCATCATGTCCCGATGCAGTAGCAGAACCGGCGTCCCGAGGCAACCTGGGCGTGCGTTGGTGCCTGGGGTAGGCGCTGGGGCGCTGCCCCAGACCCTGCGAGGGCTTTGCCCCTCGACCCCACCAGGGCCTCGGCCCCTGGACCGCGATCGGTTGGCCGATATGAGAAGGGGGTCCGACACAGACGTTGCAACGCCGAGGATGGCCCCCCTTCTCATATCGGCCAAGAAATGGCATCCAAGGCCCAGCCTTGGCGGGATCGAAGGGCAGCGCCCTCGTGGGGTCCGGGGCAACGCCCCGGCATCTCCCCAGGGCACCGGCGCACGTCCAGATTGCCTCGGGGCGCCTGTCCGTTTGCGTTGTGGCTTGTATATGGGGGCTTGGTTTGGGTGAGGGCGGTTTATGTCCGGGGAAGCGATGTTGGTGTTCGACCGGGCCGCGGTGTGTGCGCATCGGGATCGGGCGGCGGGGACGGTGGGTATCGTCGCGGATTTGTTGCGGGACGGCGCAATGCGGTTGTTGGACCGGTTGGACGACATGACCGGGACGTTCGATCGGGCGTTGGACGTGGGGGGCCGGGGAATCGTGGCGCCTTTGCTGCGCGCGCGCGGGATCGCGACGGTGTCCTGCGATTTATCCGAACCGATGGCGCGGACGAATGGCGGCACGGCGGTGGTGGCGGACGAGGAATTCCTGCCCTTCGCGGCGGGCGCCTTCGATCTGATCGTCGCCAGTCTGTCATTACACTGGATTAACGATCTGCCGGGCGCGCTGCTCCAGTTCCGCCGCGCCTTGCGCCCGGACGGGCTGTTCCTGGCCTCAATGCCCGCTTTGGGCAGCCTGGCGGAGTTACGATCGGCGCTGACCACGGCCGAGTTGGCGCTGCGTGGCGGCGTTTCGCCTCGTGTTTCGCCGTTTCCCGATTTGCCGGATTGCGCGGGCCTGCTGCAACGCGCCGGATTCGCCGCGCCGGTCGTGGACCTGGAGGAAATTGTCGTGCGTTATGCCGATCCCCTGCGGATGTTGCGGGATTTGCGCGCGGCAGGCGAAACGAACGCGGTGCGCGCGCGGTCCCGGCGCACCCCGCCGGCCGAGTTGTTTCCGGCGGCTCTGGCGGCACTGCGCGAGGACGACGGACGCGCCCCCGCCCGGATCAGGCTGGCCATGATGACCGGTTGGGCCGCGGGGGACCGGGGTCTTCCGCAGTAAAGGCGCCCGGTCGTGAGCGACGCCCTCACCCCGTCACGGCACGCCCTCACCCCGTCACGGCACGCCCCCACCCCGTCATGGCACCCCCCCACCCCGTCATGGCACCCCCCCCACCCCGTCATGGCACGCCCCCGAGCGGGCCATCCGGACCGGCACACCATCGCGTGTCTGGGCACCGTTCACGGCGATTGCCCACGACCGGACCGAACGCCCCCGCCGTCCAAGCGCGGCGGCGAC
>JAYWAX010000165.1:0-6288 GCA_043782125.1 Acetobacteraceae bacterium
CCCCGACCCAACTCGGTTTCGCGCAAACCGTTGCGGGATGGGTGGGGCTGATCGGTTGGTTTGGCACGCTGGTGATCGCCGATGGGTACGGCCGGAAACCCGCGTTCCTGATCGTGCTTCTGGGCTTCACCGTCACCGCGCCCTTGATCGGCCTGGCCGGCAATTTCATGCAGTTGACGATCCTGATCTCTCTCGCTTCGATTTTCCGCAGCACCGGCACGATCAATTATGTCGTGCTCGCGGAAACCGCGCCGGCCAGTGTGCGGGCCATCATTCTCGCGTTCCTGAACAGTTCGGTCGTTCTCGCCTATATGATCAGCGCGTTGCTCGCGGGGTGGATCATCCCCCAATGGGGCTGGCGCGCGATGTTCTTTATCGACATCGCCTGTATTCTGGTGTTCGTCGCGGCCTGGCTGTGGATGAAGGAAACCGACGCATTCCGCAATGCCAGCGCGCATCAGGCCAAACAAGGCAAACGCCAGCGCCCCGATCTGCTGCTGCCCTGGCGCGCTTATCCCGGACGCGCGATCCTCGGCTTCTGCATCATGGCGGTCTATCTCGGCGCCTACCCATCGTTTTCCGCCTGGCAAACCGCATGGCTTGTGAACGAGGTCGAAATTCCCTTTGCCCAATCTACCAATTGGATCGCCATCTGGTTGGGCGCATCGGCGATTTCCTATTGGCTGTGCGGCTGGATTTCCAATCAATACGGCAAGAAGCTGGCCGTGCCGGTCTTCGCGGGGATCGGCGGATGCTTTTTCCTGGCCATCATTTTCGGCACCTGGGACAAAGAAACCATTTTCTGGCTCGGACTGGGTTTGAACTTCTTCGTCACCGGTCATTACGGGTCCGGCAGCTACGCCTACGTCAACGAATTGTTCCCCGCGCAAATCCGTGGCTCGGTGCAGGCGAGTTTTGCGGTTTTTGTCGGGTTCGTTGTCAGCTTCGCGCCCACCATCCCGCCGCTGATCGCACAGAACCGCATCGACCATATCTCTCTGGGGTTCCTGTTCCCGATGGCGCTGACCTTCGCCGCGGCCTTCATTTTTCTGTTTCTGGCGCCGGAAACAGCGCGTAAACCCCTGGAAGACGTCGTCTCTGCGCATTAAGGAGCCGCACATATGGAACTTTGGAACCACTGCGAGAACCCCTACCCCTTCGTGCCGGCCGAAGTCCTCGATGCGGCGCCCGCCGTACGCGCCAGCCTCCCGAGCAAATATTGCGAGCCGGAAATCGCCGCGCGCCTGTACGATGAAATCTGGGAGGAGTACCGTCATTGCGATGACATCGGATTGCATATCGTAACCAACGAACATCATTCCGGTATCAATAACCTCTGGGCTGCAAGCCCGGTGATCACGGGCATCGTCGCCAACCTGACCAAAAAAGTTCGCATTCTTTCTCTGGGCACACTGGTGACCGTTCGTCCCGATCCGGTGCGTGTCGCGACCGAATACGCCACCATCGACGTGATCTCCCGGGGCCGCCTGGATATCGGATTTGTCAAATCCGGCGCGACGGAAATGGTGTCGGGCGACGCCAATCCGATGCGCATCCGCGAACGCGAATGGGAAGCGATCGATCTGATCGAAAAAGCGCTGACGTCCCACGACGGACCTTTCAGTTGGGAAGGCAAGTTTTTCACCCACGCCCACGTCAATGTCTGGCCCCGCCCGTGGCAAAAACCCCGCCCCGAGTTCTGGGCTGCGACCAGCGATCTGCCCACTTGCGCCGAACTCGGCCGCCGCGGCTTCGTCAACACGCTGCTGTTTGGCGGTTATGAGCGCACCCGAACCGCCTATGACGCGTACAAGAAAGCCCGCGCCGACGCCGGTCTTCCTGCGCCGGGCGAGGACCGCTTTTCCTACATGGCGTTCTGTTACGTGGGCGACACCGACGAGGAAGCCTTCCGGATCGGTGCGAAAATCGCGTGGTTTCTGACCGTCAGTATCAAAAGCTCACCGCAAATGTCTAAATTTCAGCCGGGTCAGTTGCCCCCCGAACTGACGCCCGCCGCGTGGCGCGGCGGGGCGTCCAAGCGTCCCACGGACCTGTCGGTGCAAACCCTGATCCGTCAGGGCCAGATGTTTTGCGGCAGCCCAGACACCGTGGTCCGTCAGATCAAGGAATTCCGCCAGCGCGTCGGCGGCGTCGGGCGCATCGTCATGATGACGCGCCAGGGACTCGTTACACATGCGGAAGCCATGAAAAGCTTCAGTCTGGCGGCGAAGGAAGTGCTGCCGCAACTCCAGAACCTTGGGCCCGTGGACCTGGACATGAGGGTGGCCGCGCAATGACCACGATGCGTGCCGGCCCGTTCGACCTGGACGTCCTCCGCCGCGGCTCCGGCCGCACGATCCTGGTGATTCACGGCACCAATCCCGTGCATCCGGCGGCGCCGTTCGTGGATTGTCTTGCCATGCACGGCGAGGTCGTAGCCCCCTCCCACCCCGGTTTCGGCGCGTCTCCTGGGCCTGGCGATTTCGATACGATGTACGACCTCGTGAACGTTTATCTGTCGATTTTGGAGGCGCTGCCATCGGACGACGTCACCGTCGTCGGCCTTTCCTTTGGCGGCTGGATCGCTGCCGAGCTGGCCGTCGCCAATCCGTCGAAACTCGGCCGTTTGGTGCTGGTGGATCCGGTTGGCATCAAGATCGGTGGCCGCGAAGATCGGGATATCGTCCACTTCTTCAATACCGATCCGGCCGAGCTGAACCGGCGTGCCTGGCACGATCCCGCCCGCCGTCCCGAAGGTATTTACACTCTGGGCTGGCAATCCACCATTTCCGAGGCGATGACAGACCGGGAAATGGTCGCCTTGGCGCGCAACTGGGATTCACTGTGTCTGTTCGGATGGCGGCCCCATATGTATAATCCGCAACTGAAACAATGGCTGCATCGCATCGCCGTACCAACGCAGGTGATCTGGGGCGAGTCCGATCGAATCGTAACCCCGGCCTATGGCCGTGCCTATGCGGACCTCATTCCCGGGGCTGCTTTTACCGCCATTCCAAAAGCGGGCCATCACCCGGAACTGGAACAGCCGGACGCCTTCGCCGCGATCGTCGCCCGCTTTATGGATGCGAACAGGGAGCCGCGCCGATGATGTTTATCGTTCGCACGTCAGGCGATTCCCCCGCCGGCACTGGCTTCGCGATCAAGCAAACCCGAAAAACCCCCGCGCTGGCGACCGGCGGAACGCACGATTTTTTCTGCGAGGGCGATCTGGCCGCCGCGCAGGCATGCGGGTTGAACGTCGTGCCCGTCCATGACGGCTGGTACGCCGACGACACCGGCGGCGGAGTCGCCGTCTGGGGCCAAGGCCAGTTCTGGGAAATCCGCGACACACCGTTTACCGTCGTTTCCGTCTCCGACGGCGAACCGATCCGTTTGGCGGACGACAGCGATGCGCCGATGGTTGAAGTACGAAACGCGATTTTCGGGGTCTGATGCCGCGCTTGCCGTCCGTCACCGGCTGCGGGCGCATTCCGTGTGCGCGCGGGCAAGATAAATCCAAACGCGCCAGATTAAACCCCACAATCCGCAATAATTGGGTCGTACCCCAGGGATCGGATAAAAACCAGCAAATCGGCCGACCGTAACGTGGTCGATGCGGCATTATGCAGCGGATGAAAATTCACCCACTCGCTTTTCGGCAAATCCTCGTCGATCACGACCGTCACCCGCCGCGCAATGTCATTGATCAACCCAAACGGAGTCACCGATCCCGGCGTCAGCCCCAAAACCTCCAACAGCAAATCTGGCCGCCCGAACGACAACCGCGCCGCCTGCACCCGTTTTTCCAGCTTGTTCAGATCGGCCCGTTTATCGCCGGGCATCGACGCCAGCCAGATTTTCCCCTTCCGGTCCTTCAGAAACAAATTCTTGCAGTGCAGACCAGGGATTTTATCGTGCCAATCGCGGCCTTCCTCCACCGTGAAAATCGGCGGATGGGTCATCGTCGTGTGCGCGATCCCCAACCGGTCGAGACAGGCGAATAATTCGTCCGGCGTCGCGCTCATCCTACAGCCTCCCCCGGCAACTGGAAGGACCGTGTGCCCGCTGCGAAGCCCGTCATGCCGGCCGCATCGCGCGCGCCATCAGCGTCGTATTATGGTGCAGCATCGACAAATAATCCGCCGCCGGGCCACCCGGTTTCGAAAGCGCGTCCGAATACAACGGCCCCGACAACGACGCCCCCGTCTCCCGTGCCAGCATTTTCGCCAGCCGCGGGTCGGTCATGTTTTCCAGAAACACCGTCCGTGCTTTTTCTCGTTTGATCTGCGCGACCAACATTGCGATCGCTTTGGCCGAGGGCTCCGCGTCCGTCGCCAGCCCTTCCGCCGCCAAAAACGCGATCCCGTAACGATCTCCGTAATACCCAAACGCGTCGTGCGTCGTAATGATTCGTCGCAACGCCACTGGCACCCCGGCGTACTGTCCCTCGATCCAGGCGTCCATCCGTTCTATTTCCACAATGAACTGCACCGCGTTCCCCCGGTAAACATCGGCCCGCGGCGGATCGGCCGCCGCCAACCCCTCCGCGATATTGCGCGCGTAACGAACCCCATTGCGAGCGTCCTGCCACGCATGCGGATCGATCGCCATGGACGCCCCTTCCGGCATCCGCCGCGGCGTCACGCCCGCGCTGGCCACGACTTTAACGCCCTTGAAGCCGGAGGCCTCGCCAAGCCGCGACAGCCACCCCTCCATCCCCAGCCCGTTCTCCACCAGCACGCGCGCGGCGGCCAAGGCGCGGGAATCAGCCGCTGTCGGCTGGTAAACATGCGCGTCCGTATCGGCGGGCACCAGGCTGACAACGGGCATGGACCCGCCCGCGATTCGCCGGACGAAATCCGCCAACACGGAAAAACTCGCCACCGCGCCGCCGCCCGCCGCCCATGCCCAGGTGGGCGCCACGATCAATCCCAACATCGCCGCGCGGCGCCGCATCGACCCATCCCATTCCAATTCGAACCCGTTTGGCTAACCGCCACGCTGCCACGATGCAATCTCTCCCTCGATCGGGCATGATCCTTGGATGTCCGCTCCGCCCTTTGTCCACGTGATCGGCGCCTCTGGCCGCTCTGGCATTGCGCTGGCCCATGCGCTTGGCCCGCGCCTGATCCCGGTCGTTCGCGACCAGCCCAAATGGACCCGCCTGGGTTTTTCAGCCCAGGCGCGGGTCGCGGAGCTGGGCGATGGAGAGAGCCTGGCGGCGGCCCTGCGCGATGCGACGCATGTCGTGAGTTGCGCCCATGCCCGCCACGCCCCCCAGATCGTCGCCGCCGCGCCCCCCGCCGCCTGCCTGATTTTCCTGGGCTCCACCCGCAAATTCACCCGCTGGCCCGACGATCACGGCAATGGCGTGCTGGCGGGCGAGGCCGCGTTTCTCGCCTCTGGCCGCGACGGCGTCATGCTGCACCCCACGATGATCTACGGCGCGGACGGCGAGGACAATGTGCGCCGTCTCGCGGCCTTGACGCGCCGTTTGCCGTTCCTGCCGCTGCCGGGGGGCGGCCAGGCGCAGGTACAACCGATTTATCAGGGCGACGTGACGCGGGCGATTCTGGCGGCGCTGGACCGGGCCTGGAATGGGCCGCATGCGTTGACGATCGCCGGTCCTTCGCCGATGGCATACGCGGATTTCCTGCGCGCGGTCGCGGTGGCGGCGGGCTGCGGGCGGCCGCGGATTTTCAGCGTGCCGGTCGCGCCGTCGATCGCGTTGGCCGTGCTGGCCCGCCTCATCCCCGGCCTGCCCCGGGTCGGGCCCGCCGAAATCCGCCGGTTACTGGAAGACAAGGAATTCGATATCGGGCCGATGCGCGCGCTGCTGGGGTTCGATCCGATTTCGCTGGAAGCCGGACTTGCGTTGACGTTTCGTTCCCCGCATTAACAGCAGGTTCTCAGGGAGCCCGATCATGCCCATCGTCAATCGAATCGCCGAATATCAGGCCGAAATGACCGAATGGCGCCGCGATCTGCACGCGCATCCGGAATTGTCGATGCAAGAATTCCGCACCTCCGCCCTGGTGCAGGCGAAATTGCGCGAATTCGGCGTGGATGAGGTCGTGACGGGCATGGCCGGGACCGGCGTGGTGGGGGTGATCCGCGCGGGGACCTCGGACCGGGCGATCGGGCTGCGCGCGGACATGGACGCGCTGCCGATCCAGGAGGAAACCGGCCTCGATTACGCCAGCCAGACGCAAAACGTCATGCACGCCTGCGGCCATGACGGGCACACGACGATGCTGTTGGGCGCGGCAAAATACCTTGCGGAAACCC
>JAYWAX010000166.1:0-2250 GCA_043782125.1 Acetobacteraceae bacterium
GTGGGATGGAACGGTTCCATGCCATACACGCGGGGCGGTTGCTTGGATCGGTTATGGAACGAGATGTGAGAATCGATTAGGGTCGAGCCGTGCCATGACGGAGACAGGCACGCGGCCACATTCAAGCGATTTCCCGGCGCCGGTGCGGTAATCCTTGCATCGCCCCACCCCCGGCTCTATATGCCCCATGTCGCCCTGTTGTTTGTGTCAGGTCCGTTTTTCGTTGCGTTACCGCGTCGAACCCGGCTCCCTATCCGATCGCCGAGGTCAGACCCGCCACGCCGATCCGCGCGGCGGCAGAACGTCAATGGAGAACATCATGTCGACCGGCACCGTAAAATGGTTCAACGCCCAAAAGGGTTATGGCTTCATCCAGCCCGACGATGGCTCGAAGGACATCTTCGTGCATATCTCGGCCGTGGAACGCGCGGGTAAATCCACCCTGCCCGAGGGCCAGAAGCTGTCCTACGAAATCGAGGAAGGCCAGCGCGGCAAAGGCTCCGCCGTCAATCTCGAGCTGCGCTGACCGGCGAAGGCGGGGCGCGCGCCGCTCCGCCGCGTTTGTTCCAACCGATCCCGTTACCTTCCGAACGTTCCCGGCCTGACGTCCGGCTTCCCGCGAAGCCCAGCTTCGGTGTCGAAGCGTCTCCCTCTGGAGCTACGCCGCTGGTCCAACCTGATTCCGATGCCGTTCCGGTTGTCCCGGCCGTCGCGTGGCGGGCGCTTGTCGCCCCCTATTTGAAACCCAGCCCGAAACGCGCCGTGTTTCAATTGCTGAATACCGGATTGCCGTTTCTCGCCGTCATGGCTGGGCTGCTGACCGCGTTGCATTATCAGATTCTGCTGGGACTGCTGCTGCTGCCCGTGGGCGCGATGCTGCTGGTCCGGTTATTCATCATCCAACACGATTGCGGACACGGATCGTTCTTCGCGTCGAACTGGGCCAACGGCCTTCTGGGCCGCGCGTTGAGCCTGCTGACGCTCACGCCTTATACGTTCTGGCGGCGCGATCACGCGATGCATCATGCGACGACCGGCGACCTCGACCGCCGCGGCAAGGGCGATGTCACGATCCTGACGCTGGCCGAATACCGCGCGCTGTCCTTCCCCCGGCGCATGGCCTACCGGCTGTACCGCCACCCCCTGGTGTTGTTCGGCGTTGGACCGGCGTGGCTGATCCTGTTGCGGCTGCGCATCCCGAAAGGCCATCCGCGGCGGCAATGGCGCGACTGGGTCAGCATCGTCGGCACCGACGCGGCGCTGGCGGCGATGATCGCGGTCCTGATCCTCACGCTGGGATTGAAGCCGGTGCTTCTGGGCTGGTTACCGGTGATCCTGCTGGCGGCCACGATCGGCGTCTGGCTGTTCTATATTCAGCACCAGTTCGAGCACGCCTATTGGGAAGCCCGCCCGAGCTGGGATTTTCACGCGGCGGCGCTGCGCGGTTCGTCGTTCTACGATCTGCCTGCCATTCTGCACTGGATGACCGGCAATATCGGCTTCCACCATATCCATCACCTCGCCAGCCGGATCCCGAATTACCGGTTGCAAGAATGCCACGAAGCCATCCCGGCGCTGCAATCGGCGCCGCGGTTGACCTTCCGCGAGAGCCTGCGCTGCGCCCGGCTGGCGCTGTGGGACGCGGAACAAGGGCGGCTGGTGCCGTTCCGGTAACCGAAACGGCGCAGGCCGGCGCGCGCCACGGCGGCGTTGCGCGCGGTATGTGATAGGATTATGCAGGCTTCGATGCGTTAACTCGCGTTGCATTGTCGAGGGGGACCGGTCCTCATGCGCGTTAAACAAAGCAAGGCACGCAGTAAGAAAAATATACCTGCGCCGATGTCGCAGCGGCGCAAGTCGATGCGCAAGGCCTGGGGGCCGCGCCGCGCGCCGGAGAAAATGGTCGCGATCAAGGCGGATCGGATCAAATTCGATCCGGTCCAATGGTTTTCCTTCTTCGCGGTGGGTCTGACCTGCCTCGCGCTGGCGGCGCTGATCTGGACGATGACCGCGCGCATCGTGTCCGATCAGACGGCGGAGCTCGACGCGCGCAACGACCAATATGTCCGCTCTGTCGCGTTCGTGCTGTCGCGCCAGATCGAGGACGAACTGCATCTTGTCGATCAGAGTCTGTCGATCGTGCAGGACGCCTGGAAGAAGGACAGCGACTCGGTCGATCTCGGGCTGTGGCGCAAGCAATTATTCGCGCTGACGGCGGTCGCCAACGACATCTTCATCGCCAACGAACGC
>JAYWAX010000167.1:0-6285 GCA_043782125.1 Acetobacteraceae bacterium
TGTTCGACCGAGCGGCGCATGTCCAGCCGGTCCACATGCCCGACCATCTCGCTGAACGTGCGAAACCCGAGTTGGGCCATGATCTCTCTGACTTCTTCGGCGATGAAGAAGAAAAAATTGATCACGTGTTCCGGCTGTCCCGTGAAACGCTTGCGCAGGACCGGGTCTTGCGTCGCGACCCCGACCGGGCAGGTGTTCAGATGGCATTTCCGCATCATGACGCAGCCTGCGGCAATCAGCGGCGCGGTGGCGAACCCGAACTCGTCCGCGCCCAATAACGCGCCAATGACAACGTCGCGCCCGGTGCGGAAGCCGCCATCGACCTGCACCGCGATCCGCCCGCGCAGACCGTTCAACACCAGGGTTTGCTGCGTCTCCGCCAGGCCGATTTCCCAGGGCGAACCGGCATGAGTCAGCGATGTCAGCGGACTGGCACCCGTGCCACCCTCGTACCCCGCGATGGTCACATGGTCGGCGCGCGCCTTCGACACACCCGCCGCGACCGTCCCCACGCCCACTTCCGACACCAGTTTTACGGAGATTCGCGCCTTCGGATTGACGTTCTTCAGATCGTGGATGAGCTGCGCCAAATCCTCAATCGAATAAATATCGTGATGCGGCGGCGGCGAGATCAGCCCAACGCCCGGCGTCGAATGCCGCACCTTGGCGATGTTCTTGTCCACCTTATGGCCCGGCAACTGCCCGCCCTCGCCCGGCTTCGCGCCCTGCGCCATCTTGATCTGGATGTCGTCGGCGTTGACCAGATATTCCGTGGTCACACCGAACCGGCCCGAAGCGACCTGCTTGATCGCAGAGCGTTCGGAATCGCCATTCGGCAGCCGCACATACCGATCCGACTCCTCGCCGCCCTCGCCGGTGTTCGACTTGCCACCGATCCGGTTCATGGCGATCGCCAGAGTCGTATGCGCCTCGCGGGAAATCGACCCGAAGCTCATGGCCCCCGTCGCGAAACGTTTGACAATGTCCTTGGCCGATTCCACCTCCTCGATCGGGATCGCGGTTTCGGCGTATTTGAACGCCATCAACCCGCGAATGGTCAGAAGCCGCTCGCTCTGATCGTTGATCGACTGGGTGAAGTCCTTGAACCCGGCATACGACCCGCCGCGCACCGCGTGTTGCAGCTTGCCAATCGAGTCCGGCGACCAGGCATGCGCCTCGCCGCGCAGGCGGAACTGATAATCGCCGCCGACATCCAGCATGTTCCGGTACAACGGGCTGCCGCCGTAGGCGTTGCGATGACGCATCACCGCTTCCTCGGCGATTTCCTTGAAGCCGACACCCTCGATGGTGGAGGCCGTCCCGGTGAAGCATTTATCCACAAACGCCGTCGAAAGCCCGACCGCGTCGAAAATCTGCGCGCCGCAATAGGATTGATAGGTGGAAATGCCCATCTTGGACATCACCTTCATGATCCCCTTGCCGATTGCCTTCAGATAATTCTTGCGCACATCGTAAGCCGACAGCGTCATCTTCTGCTTAAGCCGGATCTGCTCCAGCGTTTCGAACGCCAGATACGGATTGACCGCCTCCGCGCCGTACCCCGCCAAAACGCAGAAGTGATGCACTTCCCGCGCCTCGCCGGTTTCGACCACCAGACCCGTGCCGGTCCGCAGACCCTGACGGATCAGATGATGATGCGTCGCCGCCGTCGCCAGCAGCGCCGGAATCGGAATGCGATCGTGGCCCACCGCGCGATCCGACAGGACCAGGATCGTGTAATCGGCGAGCACCGCGTCCGTCGCCTCGCGGCAGATGCGTTCGATCGCGCGCTCCATGCCCTCGGCGCCTTCGCTCGCGGGCCAGGTCGTATCGATCGTCTGGGTGCGAAAACCGCCGCCGGCCAGAGTCTCGATGTCGCGGATTTTCTCCAGATCGCCGTTGGTCAGGATCGGCTGCGCGACCTCCAACCGGTAATGGTTCCCCGCGTGATGCCCCAGCAAATTCGGCCGCGGCCCGATCATGGACACCAGGGACATGACCAATTCTTCCCGGATCGGGTCGATCGGCGGGTTCGTCACCTGCGCGAAGTTTTGCTTGAAGTAATTATACAGCAATTTCGCCTTGTTCGACAGCACCGCCAGCGGCGTGTCGGTACCCATGGAGCCAATGGGATCGTCGCCGTCCCGCGCCATCGGCTCCAGGAAGAACTGCATGTCCTCCTGGGTATAGCCGAAGGCGTTCTGCTGCTGATGCAACAACGCCTCGTCGTTCGGCCGCGGCAGGCCGCGTTGATCGGTGTCCGCCAGGTCTTCCAGCTTGAACTGGGTGGCCTTCAACCAATCCGCATAGGGATGCTCGGTCGCGAGTTGCTGCTTGATCTCGTCGTCGTCGATGATCCGGCCCTGATCCATGTCGATGAGCAGCATTTTACCCGGCTGCAACCGCCATTTCCGGAGAATCCGCGCCTCGGGAATCGGCAAAACGCCTGCTTCCGAGGCCAGGATGACATGGTCGTCGTCGGTCACGATATATCGCGCGGGCCGCAGCCCGTTGCGATCCAGCGTCGCGCCGATCTGGCGCCCATCGGTGAAGGCGATCGCCGCGGGCCCGTCCCAGGGCTCCATCAGCGCTGCGTAATATTCGTAGAACGCCTTGCGCTCCGGACTCATCAGCGGGTTGCCGGCCCAGGCCTCGGGGATGAGCATCATCATCGCATGGGCGAGTGAATATCCGCCCGCGACCAGGATTTCCAACGCGTTATCCAGGCATGCGGTGTCCGACTGGCCGTGCGGAATAATCGGCCACATCTTGTCCAGGTCCGGCCCGATCAGATCGGACGACATGGAACGGCGCCGCGCATACATCCAGTTCACATTGCCGCGGACCGTGTTGATTTCGCCGTTATGCGCGAGGAACCGGTACGGGTGCGCCAACCGCCAGGACGGAAACGTATTGGTGGAAAACCGCTGATGCACCAGCGCCAAGGCCGACTGAGTCAGCGGATTGGCGAGGTCCTTATAAAAACTCCCCACCTGCGTCGCGAGCAGCAACCCCTTGTAAACCATCGTCCGGCTGGAGAACGACGGCATGTACAGCTCGCTAAGCCCCGGCAGCGACTTGCGCTCGGCCATCGCGCGGACGTTGTTGAGGATCTGCTTGCGGATCGCCAGAATCTTCCGCTCGAACGCGTCCTGATCCTTGATCGTGGCACTGGCCGACACAATTGCCTGGCGGATGACCGGCATGCTGTCGATCACGGCCTTCCCCAGCCCGGTCAAATCCGTCGGCACATCCCGCCAACCCACCATGGCCTGCCCCTCTTGGGCCACCACCGTCTCGAACCGCTCCACCGCATGGGCGCGCGCTTTCTCATCCTGAGGCAGGAAACACATCGCCACGGCGTACCGGCCGGGCTTGGGCAGGCTTTTGCCCGCGGTCTTCGCCCAATCGGCGAGCAACTGATCCGGCATCTGGATCAGACACCCGGCTCCGTCGCCCATCGACGGGTCCGCGCCAACCGCGCCGCGATGGTCCAGATTCTCGAGGATTTTCAGACCCTGCGTGACGATGTCGTGAGATTTTCGGCCCTTGATGTTCGCGATGAAACCGACACCGCAGGCGTCGTGTTCGTTACGGGGATCGTACAGGCCTTGTCTCTCAACCTCATGCATCGTCGCGTCTCTGTTACCCGTTGGAGGCGGCGTCAGTACCGCAAGAGGCACACTGTGCCCGACGCCGGAGGGAATGGCAACAATCCTGCCGCATCGCAGCAGAGGGGGGGGCGCGGGCCAGGACGCCATCGGTTCGGGCCGGGCATTCCCGAACCCAAGGCGCCGGTCCGTCATTCCCGGGCGCGTCCCAATACGCACCGGCAGAAGGTCAGCGATGGAGCAGACCTGCCCGCGCCTCGATCGGGCCGCCGGGACCGGCACAAAACTTTCGGAAAACCACCGGTCAGAAAGCGCCGGCCGCCGCAGTATCGACGTCCTCGTATAACTCCGCCACCGGCACCTCGACGCCAATTTCTGGCAGGGGCAACAGCTCCTCCTGGGTCAGCGCCGTCAGCGTCCAGTCCTGACCGGCCTCGGCGCGTGTCAGAACCGTCAGGCCGGCGCCCGCCGATTCTACGATGATGTAACGGCGGATGGACGGCACGGCCGCGTATTCGCGAACCTTGACGATCCGGTCCATGCGGCCGGAGGTGGGGCTGATCACTTCGAATACAATGACCACACCCGGTATCAGGCGATCGGTCCCCCGAAACGGCGAGCAGGTGACCAGGCCATCTGGATACCGGACGGTGTTCCCGATCGTCGCGACTCCGGCGTCCTGACCCAAAGGCCGGCATCCGGTTCCGCGCAACCGCTGACGCAACGCGACATGTATATTAAATGCGATCTGATTGTGGTTTGCCGTGCCCCCGGTCATCGCCACCGGCTCGAACCCGTCGAACTCGTACCGGCCATCCTGGGCCTCAGCCCAATCGAAGAACTGGTCCTGGGTCATCCGGGGGACGCTGAGGGCGGTGCTCATGGGATGACCATTAACAGATTTCCGCCGATGTGTCGCCCGCTTTCCGGCGGCAAGGCCGATGAACGTCGCGCACCGCGAGGCCCCCCGCGTCCGCCAGGCAATTCCGCGCGCTGTAACCATTCCCCAACCCAAACCGGGCCAAACTCCGCCACCCAACCGCGCCACGGACTCCGCATGACCCTTTTGCATCGAACCCCGGACCGCTGGCTGACCTCCCCAAAAATCCTGGCGGCGGGACAGATCCTGTGCCTGGCCCAGGCGACGGCGCTGGTCATGCTCGCGCTTTTCCAGCACGGATTGCTGCCGGGAACCGCCGAATCCCCGACCGCCAGCGACTTCGTCAGCTTCTACGCCGCCGGCAAACTCGCGCTCGCGGGAACCCCGGCCCTCGCCTACGACCAGGCCGTCCATTTCGCGGTCGAGCAACAATTCTCCCCGCCGGGCGCGCCCTACCAGTTCTTCTTCTACCCGCCCGTGTTCATGTTGCTGTTCGCCCCCATCGCCGCCCTGCCCTACACGCTGGCGTTTTATTTGTTCGAGGCCGCGACCCTCGCCGCCTTCCTCCTCGTAATCAGACGTATTCTGGCCGAGCCCAACTGGGTTTTCCTGCCCGTGGTCCTCGCGTTCCCCGCCATTTTCTGGACCCTGGGCCTGGGACAAAACGCCTTTCTGACGGCCGCTTTATTTGGCGGATTCACGCTGACGTTGCGACAGCGTCCCGGTCTCGCCGGCGGCCTGCTCGGCCTGCTGTGCTATAAGCCGCATTTCGGCCTGCTCGCCCCCATCGCCCTGGCCGCCGGAGGCCACTGGCGCGCCTTCCTCGCCGCCGCCGCCACCGTCGCGGGCCTGATCGCCCTGTCCACCGCCCTGTTCGGCGTCGAAACCTGGCGCGCTTATCTGACCGCCTTCGCCGGATCGGACGCTGTTTACGCATCCGGCCGCATCGACTACGCGGGCATGATAACGCCTTTCGGCGCCGCCCGCCTGATGGGCTTCGCGCCCGCGTCCGCCTACGCGCTGCAAATCGCCGCGACCCTGGCCATGGCCGTGCTCACCGCGTGGACCTGGCGCCGCGTGCGACGCGGGGCCGCACACAGCCAATCCGCCCAAGGCCAATTCGTGCAAGGCCGGCCCGCGCAAGGCCGCCGCGCCCAAACCAACTATGCGCAAATGGCGCTGCTGCTGTCCGCCACGTTGCTGGCGGTGCCCATGGCGATCCTTTACGACAAGATGCTGCTGCTGGTGGCCATCGCCTGGCTGGCGCGCGAGTCCCGCGAAACCGGCTTTTCGGCGGGCGATAAGGTCATCCTGGCGGGCGTTTATCTGATCTCGCTGTTGGAATACCCCATTGGCGCGGCGTGGCCGGTGCCACTGGGACCGATCGCCACGCTGGCGGTGCTGGCACTGGCGGCGCGGCGTTTTGGCATCTGGCCCAAGGCCACACGGATGGAGGCGATGCCCGCCGCGGCGGAATGAGCGGTTTGCATTGCCTGCCTGGGCGGAATAGCCGGTTTGCGATGTCCGCCGTCCACGCCCCCGTAAAGCCGCAACACGATACCGGCTTCGCCGTCTGACGTCCCGCTGGCTTCGCCGTCTGACGTCCCGTTGGCATCGCCGTCTGACGCCCCGCGCCCGCGCGCGCGTTTTCCGCGACCTGTCCCAGGCCGGCCGGATCGGCGATTTTCGCCTGCGGCCTTATACCAACTGACGGAACCTTTGACCGTCACACCGGCGGACGTACCACGTCATGGTGCGCGGAGGCGCGCCATCCACGACTTTGTATCATCGCGA
>JAYWAX010000168.1:0-2248 GCA_043782125.1 Acetobacteraceae bacterium
GGCCAGGAAGGGTCGCCGCCGCGATGCGGGGCCATCGCGGCAAGGCCCTGACGCCGCCGGCGCGGAAAAGACCCTCCGGGCCGACCCACGAAACTGTCCGGACGGACACTCAGCGTATTTTCTGCAACAGGCGCGACCAGCGTATGTCGAAGGGCCACCACCAGATTTCGTACCAGGGATGCGTGGGGTCGATCGAGAAGAAGAGGATTTCCGCACGTCCGACCAGCTTTTCGATCGGCACGTATCCGACCTGGCCGAGAAAGCGGCTGTCGGCGGAATTGTCGCGGTGATCGCCCATGGCGAAGACGTGGCCCGCCGGCACGACGTATTCAATGGTGTTGTTGGCGTCGAATTCCCGCGCCGGATCGAAGCCCGGCCGGCGGCTGGCCTCGGCGCCGTCGGTCGCCTTCAGGATGTCGTGGCGCACGCCGTTGGGCAGGGTCTCGACATAGCGTTTCTCGGTCTGGCGATAACCGCCGTCATTGGTCTCGTAATTGCCCAGGGGCTCGCGCGGGCAAGGCTGGCCGTTGATGTAGAGCTGGCCCTGCCTGACCTGGAGACGGTCGCCCGGCAGGCCGACGATACGCTTGATGTAGTCGATGGAGGTGTCGCGCGGATACTTGAACACCGCCACGTCGCCGCGTTGCGGCACCGAGCCGAAAATCCGTCCCGAGAACAACGGCGGGGAAAAGGGCAGGGAAAATCGGGAATAGCCATAGCTGTACTTGGAGACGAACAGGTAATCGCCCACCAGCAGGGTCGGCACCATGCTGCCCGAGGGGATGTTGAAAGGTTCGAACGCGATCGTGCGGACTCCCACCGCGATCAGGGCCGCGTAAACGATGGTCTTGCCGTTCTCAACCCAGGCGTTCGGTTGCCGTTTGACCTTGGCTGCCTTCGCGGTCGCCATGTGGGATTACTTTCCTTTTGAGAAAGGCCATGCCTGTGCGGGGGCCGGCCCTTGAAAAGGCGGGCGCCTTGGTGAGCGCGGGCCGCCGGAACGGCGCGGATCAAGCCCAGGGGGTAAGGGCCTGTCAAGGGAACCCTCTTATCACGGCAGGGCAATCGGGTGAAAAACCGCGTGACAAACTGTTGAATCTCTGAAGCTGTTTCCTCCGGCTGAAGCAATGGGGGATGCGATGACGGAGATGGCGGCGGGCCTCGGGAGTTTGGCGGACACGATCAGTTTTCTGAGTTGTTTCAATGACCTGGAAGATCCCCGCCAACGTGGCAAGGTGATGTATCCGCTGGACGAGGTGCTGCTGCTGGCGCTAGTCGCGGTGCTGGCCGGGGCGGAGGGGTTCACCGACATCGCCTTGTTCGGGCGGAAGAAACTCGCCTTCCTCCGCCGTTTCCGCCCCTTCGAGGCGGGAACCCCCTCCCACGATCAGATTGGCGCCCTGTTCGCCAGCCTTGATCCCGGACACTTCCAGCGATGTTTCGTGGCCTGGGTGGCCGCGCTGACCGGCGCGCCGGTCGAGGCGATCGCCATCGACGGCAAGACCCGGCGACGGACGTATCAAAAGAAGGGTGGCGAGAACCCGATCCACATGGTCTCGGCCTTCGCCGCGCGTCAGCGCCTGGTGCTGGGCCAGGTCAAGGTCTCGGAAAAGTCCAACGAGATCACCGCCATTCCGAAGCTGTTGGACATGCTGGCGATCGAGGGCGCGACCGTGACCATCGACGCGATGGGCTGTCAGCGCGCCATCGCCCAAAAGATCGTGGAGGGGAAAGCCGATTATGTCCTGGCCCTGAAGGGCAACCAGGGCACGTTGCGCGAGGATGTCGAGATTTTCGTGAACGAACAGAAGGGCCGTGGGTTCAGGGACACCACGATCAGCCGGCATGAAACGATCGACGGCGATCACGGCCGGATCGAGACCCGGACCACGACCGTGATCCACGATGTCGATTGGTTGGGGAAACGTCATGCCTGGCCCGGCCTCGCCGGTGTCGTGATCGTCGACAGCCATCGCGAGTCCAACAAGAAAGTCGAGTGCGAGACACGGCTTTACATCACCTCCTCGAAATCTTCCGCCGAGTTCCTGAGCGCCGTGGTCCGGGGGCACTGGATGATCGAGAACGGCCTCCATTGGGTCATGGACCTGCTCTTTCGCGACGATGAATGCCGCATCCGAACCGATCATGCCCCCGCCAACATCACCACCCTCCGGCACATGGCGTGCAACCTGTTGCGAAAGGCGTCCGGGGAAAATTCTCTCCGCTCCCGGCGTAAGGCCGCCGCCTG
>JAYWAX010000169.1:0-2245 GCA_043782125.1 Acetobacteraceae bacterium
GCCTCCCCGCCGCCGCCTTTCAGGACCAGCAGGCGGCGTTGCCCCAACCGTTCGGCGACGCCGAGATGCACGGCGATATAGGGCGGATGGAACACGCCATCGACGCTGGCGGCGGCGCCCGCGGGATTGACCAGGCGGGCGACGGTGTTGACCGGGGACCGCAGGCCGAACAAGCCGCGCAGGCCAAGCAGCTCGTCCATGGCGGGGGAGATCGCGGCCAGAGGCAAATAGGTAAATCCGGTCGCGCGCAGTTGCGTGGCGGCGTCGGCGCGCCCGGTCGCGGGGGTCAGACCAAGCGCGCGCAGGGCCGGTTCGACAGGGATACCGGAAGAATAATCGTTGGACCCGTGCATGACGACCGGCACGCCCGCGCGGGCCAGCGCGCGCGCGGACAGCAGGAACCAAGGCGCGCCCCGTGTGCGTCCGGCGCCGTAGGACGGCCAGTCCAGGGCCGCTCCGAGTTCAGACCAGGGGGCGGCGATGGAATCGCGGACGGCCTGAACCATGCCGGCGATTTCCGCTGCGTCCTCGCCGCGGAAGCGCAGCAGCATGAGGAAGGCGCCGAGTTGCCGCGGGTCTGGCTCTCCGCGCAGGACCATCCCGAAGGCGTCGCGCGCTTCATCCCCGGTCAGCGCACGGGATTTACCTGGCCCTCGGCCCAGGATCGCGACATATTTCGAAAAGGTTTCGTGTGAGATGTTCATTGACGGTCTCTCTGTAACGCGGGCTCGCGGGGGGCCAGACTTGCGGGGGGCGGGGGATTGCCGCGATATGGGGCGGGGGAGGCGCCGATGTTTACTCAGGACGCATTATTGCTGATCGGCCATGGGTCCAACACCCTGCCCGATGCGGCGCGCCCGCTGCTGCGGCACGCGGACACGATCCGCGCCACAGGAAGGTTTGGCGAGGTTGGTGTGGGCATGCTTCTGGGCCAGCCCAACGCGGCCGATGCGTTCGACGCGCTGACCGCGTCAGTGGTTCACGTCGTCCCGTTTTTTCTGGAGGACGGGTATTTCACCCGGATGGCAATTCCGGCGCTGTTGTTACCGCGGATCGCGGCCTCGCGGATGGTGCGATTTTGTCAGCCGGTGGGGGCATACGACGCGATCCCGGACATGATGACGCGGCGCGTGCTGGCGCATTGCGAAGCCCATGGTATCGCGCCGGGGACCTTGACCGTCGTGCTGGCGGCGCACGGATCGTCGCGCAGTCCCGGCAGGGCGCGCGCGCTGCGGCGCCACACAGAGAATTTGACGGCCAGCGGCCGGTTCGGCCGGGTGAAGGCGGCGTTTCTGGAGGAATCGCCCGCCATCGCCGCCACGCTGACCGGCGTGCGCGGCCAGACAGTCCTGGTGCTGGGATATTTTGCGAATGAGGGCACGCATGCAACGCAGGATCTGCCTCGCCTGATCGCGGAGGAACGAGAGGCGCGCGGCACTGCCTGGCCGCCCGTTCACGACGCGGGCTGCATTGCGAGCGACGAGGCCTGGCCAAAGCTGATCGTGGCGCAGGTTGTTTCGGCAAGGTGACGGCCGGGCGCGATCTGCCTGTCGTCAAGCCAAGGTGGGAGGGATGGCGATGTTCGCGTATGTGGGCTGTTATACGACACCGGATCGGGACGGACGGGGCGCCGGCATTCGCGTCTACCGAATCAACGAATCGGGCGATATTTGGACGGAAATTCAGACGTTGGGCGGGTTGGAAAATCCGTCGTTGTTCACGCTCCGCCGCGACAACGCGGTGCTTTATTCGGTGCATGGCGGACGCAATCTGGTCAGCGCCTTCGCGCGCGATCCCGTCAGCGGGCGGCTGTCGCTGCTGAACCAGGTGGATTGCGGCGGCGGCAATCCCGTCGATTCCGCGCTGGACCCAACGGAACGCTTCCTGGTCGTGGGCAATTACGGCGCGGGCGAGGTCGCGGTCCTGCCGCTGCAGGCGGACGGGCGGTTGTGTCCGGTCAGCCAGACCGTGGCCTTGACCGGAACGCCCGGCCCCGATCCGGTTCACCAGGCCTCGTCGCATCCGCATGCCGTGATTTTCGACCAATCCGGGCGTTATGTTGTTGTGCCAGACAAGGGCTTCGACAATACGTTTTTCTTCCGGTTCGAGAACGGCCGGCTCCATCCGGCCGATCCGGCGTGGCACGAGTCGAAACGCGGGGCGGCGCCGCGGCACACCGCGTTTCACGCGCACCTGCCTGTGCTTTACGTGAACAACGAACTCGATTCGACGGTGACGGTGTTCG
>JAYWAX010000170.1:0-2241 GCA_043782125.1 Acetobacteraceae bacterium
TGTTCACCCTGCATCCCAACACGGACACCAATCAAGGCGCGGAGAAGTGCAAGATCGAGGCGGATTTCTCCATCACGATGCTGCGCGGCGAGGTCATTCTGGACGGGGTGGAACGGGCGGTGTCGGTGGGATTACGCCCAGGCGGGGCGGAACTGGTGTTCAGTCCAAGGGGTGTGAAATACGAGCCAGGCTCAATGGCGGGGGACGAGAACCGGGCGGATGCGCATCTGAAACGTGAAGGCGGCAAGGTGCTGATCCAGGGGCCGTTGCATCGCACATGCGGGCGAATCGCCGGAGGGCCGCTCAACGGCATCGTCCATCTCGTCACCGTCGAACGGTCGGGCAGCGCGCCGCACGAGGTCTCGGTCGCACTCCGCGCCAGCCGGCGGGCCTTCAAGGTGCTGGATGACGACCACCCGGAGGCCGAGATCACCAAGGCCGACAAGGACATCATCCTCAACCAGTTGGTGGGGGAGTTCCTGGCGCGCGAGGAAGGCCCCTTCGTTCTCGCCAGGGCCTGGGTGGTGTACAAGCCCGCCGCATGACCCTGAAGCCGGAACAGACGCGCCGCCTGCTCGCCGTGCTGGACGCGGCGCCGTCCGCCAATATCCTCGATCTCGCCCGCCTCGCCGGATTGCCGCCGGAGCGTGTGTTTCGCGGTGCCGTGTTGCGCGGCGCCGATTTCCGCGGACTGGCCCTCGCCGGGTACGACTTCACGGGCGCGGATTTCCGCGACGCGGATGC
Source organism: Acetobacteraceae bacterium (assembly GCA_043782125.1). Lineage (GTDB taxonomy): Bacteria > Pseudomonadota > Alphaproteobacteria > Acetobacterales > Acetobacteraceae > Rhodopila. Next base: position 745 of record JAYWAX010000170.1, read on the forward strand.
GCGGGGCACGGATTTCACCGGGGCGCGGGGACTGGAACGGGCCTCGCTCTATGGCGTCATCGCGGACGCGGCGACGCTCTGGCCCGCCGGCCTGGCGCGGGCGCCCAGCACCGTGCCGATCCGCAAGGGGCGCTTCACCATCGGCACCACGCTACGGGAATTGCGGGCGGAGCACCTGCCGAAGCAGTTCTGGGCCTGGGAACGGCCACGGCGCAGGATCACCCTGGCGCATGACTTCATCCTCGGCAAATACCCGGTCACGGTGGGTGAGTTCCGCCGCTTCATTGACGACAGCGGTTATGTCGTTCCCCAGGGCGCCTATGTCTGGGTCGAGGGCAAGGGCTTCCAACATTCCGATACCGCCGGCTGGCGCGATCCCGGCTTCCCCCAGGACGACCGCCATCCCGTCACCTGCGTCGATTTCGAGGATGCGACCGCCTACACGCGCTGGCTCTCGGAGCGGACGGGTCAAGCCTGGCGTCTGCCCTCGGAGGCCGAGTGGGAATACGCCTGCCGTGCCGGAACCCGCACCGCGCGCTTCTGGGGCGACGACCGCGCCGCCGCGGCGCAATACGCCAATGTCGCCGATCTCAGCCTCGCGCGGGCGATGCAAGAGAACCCTGACCCGGAGCGCTTCTTCCAGCATGACGATGGGTTCCCTTTCACCTCCCCCGCCGGTGCCTTCGCGCCCAATCCCTGGGGATTGCACGACATGCTGGGCAATGTCTGGGAGTGGTGCGAAGATCATTACCAAGATAGTTATGATAATATTCCTCTGGACGGAACGCCAAATACAACCTCAGGTAGCAGCGGCCGCCGGGTTCTGCGCGGCGCCTCCTGGTACGGCTATCCGTGGGACGTCCGCGCCGGGTACCGCGTCGGGGACGTCGCCGGAGACCGGAACTCGAGCACCGGCCTCCGCGTGGCCAGAACTTATTTATCTCCTTAATCTTTAATTCTTTACATCTTGCAAGGGGTCCAGCGGCGCAGCCCCTGGGCGATTTTGAAAAGGACGGTTGTTACGTACTATAAATGTAATACCGACCGCCCAAAACATTGACCCATCGGCACCGGCCTCATGGCGTCATGGTGGGCGCAGGCCCACCATCCACGTTTCTGGATATACGGAGAAAGTCGTGGATGCCGGCCTCCGCCGGCATGACGACGTGGAAGCATTCCCGGGTCATTCTTTCGAACGTCTGGTATCATTCCATGCCCTGAACGCGAAAAACCCCTTGCCCGAATCGACCGGTCATGAGTCATGCTCCAGATCATGACGGAACCCGCCAACAACACCAGGACGACCGGACCGGCGCTGGAAGCGATGTACCGCGTCCTGCTGTGGTTGATCCCGACAGTGGAGAAATTCCCCCGCAAGCAGAAGTTCGTATTGGGGGACCGTATCGAAAATACCGCGTTGGATGTGCGGAGAGCCTTGTTGACCCGCCGCATCCCTTCGGCTCATTGCGATATTAGCATTTCTTATCCGTGTGCATC
>JAYWAX010000171.1:0-6264 GCA_043782125.1 Acetobacteraceae bacterium
CCCGCTGTCGGTGTTCGCGATGTTGATCGTGTTGTTGCCGCCGCCGGTCACGATCGTGCCTGACCCCGCCATCGCATAGTAGGTCAGATTGCCGCTGCCGGCGAGAATCCGCTGACTGGCGTCGCCGGACCCATAGATGACGGCCGCATGCGCTGTATCCACGACATAGGTGTATCCGTGCGGCGCCAGCGTGGTTCCGGTTTTGCTGACCACCAGTTCGCCATTCACGCCCAAAGGCAGCGACGGCGCCGGCCCGTCCGCGGTGTCTGCCGCCTGGATCGTATGCCCGGCCAGACCGGAACGCAGGACCAGCGCGATTTGCTGTGCCAGCACGGCACCCGATTTCGTGTCGTAGTTCAGGTTGAGAGTCGCGCCATGGGCGCCGGGAACGGTGACGTTCGGCATCGTATCGATTCCTTATTGGAAGGCATTTTCTCGGGAGAGAGGACGATGCGGGGTTCCCGCCTGCTCGCGACCGTTGGTCATCGGCACGGGTGCCCGCGCGCGCGGACTGGGCGCGGCAATGGCATGGCTTCGGCGGGTCGTTTCATTTTTTGCACTCTCTTTCCCCATATCGTCTCAGAGAACACAGAATGGATCAGTTTATGAATTTATGTCCGTATTTCAGTTTTAAATCTATATGTATGGGACTTGGTTCGTCAATCGAAGAATCCTCCGAAAACGATCGGAAATCTCACTTTCATGATTTGTTCACGAATGCCCAGGTGCCACAGGGGAACGGCCCACAGAGCACGCGCAAAAACCCTGGAAATCGGCCATGCGCGCCGCGCCGCGGGGTGGGAATCTGGTCGCGGGAACGCTTACGTTCCGATGCGCGCTCACGCTGCGGCGTTTCGCCGTCCGGCGAGGGTCCGGTGGTCCGAATTGAATCGCGGGGATGATACCAAACGTTCGAACGATTGACCTATCGCCAGGTCCTCTCCCCGTCATGTCACGCCTCCGAGCGGGCCATCCGGAGCGGTCCACCATTGCGCGAGTGGGCACCATAGCCGCGGAAAGCGCCTCTCGTTCGATCGATGTGCCGCGCCCGATGCCCCGGTCGAGCCGTGCCATGACGAGGGGGAGAAGCGGTGCCGAGAGTGAATCGTTCGGGCGTTTGGTATGATATGGCACTTGCGCGGGACGAACCCGCCGCCCCGGCGCGAGAGTTGCCCGCCGCGCCGCCGGGCGGGACATTGCGGCCCCGGCGCCGGCCGGTCATCCGCTGTGGTTGGGGAACCCTGCCAGCATCTCGGCGATCCGTTCCGGATCGCTCTGTTCCATCGCCCGCCGCGCGAAGCGCACACAGGCATCGGAATCCACCGCCCGCACCACCTGTTTTACCCTTGGTACGGCCGAGGCATTCATGCTGAAGGCACGCAAACCCAGTCCCAACAGCAAAGGCGTGACCCGAGGATCTCCCGCCATTTCGCCACAAAGCGAGACCGGCATGCGCATCCGCAACGCTGCTTCGGTCGCGAACTGGATCAGTCGCAGAACGGCGGGATGCAGCGGATTGTACATCTCCGCGACATCGCTCTCCCCGCGATCGACCGCCAGTGTATGCGCGGTCAGGTCGTTGGTGCCGATCGCGAAGAAATCGGCTTCCAAAGCCAGCGCGTCGGCCGACAGGGCGGCGCCGGGCGTTTCGATCATGATGCCAAGCGGCGGCAACTTATCGGGCAGACGCTCGGTGCGGCGGCGTAGGCGGCGCACGACACGGTCGTAGATGTCGCGGGCCGCACGGACTTCCTTCACGGTTGTCACCATCGGTAACAGAACCCGCACCGGCCCATACGCCGCGGCGCGCAGAATCGCGGCCAACTGGGTTTCGAACAACTCGGGACGGCGGAGCAGCAGCCGGAGGCCGCGCAATCCCATCGCCGGGTTGACGTCGGAAATGTCTGGGACGAGGCCCGCGTTGGACAGGGCTTCGATATCCTTCTCACCGCCCCAGTCCAGAACGCGGATGGTCACGGGATCGCCATTCATCGCCTCGACGATGCCGCGATAGGTCTCTGTCTGCGCGTCTTCGTCCGGTACGGTGTCGCGGTTCATAAACAGGAATTCGGTGCGCAGGAGGCCGATCCCGTGCGCCCCGGACTGCGCGATCAGCGGCAGTTCCACCGGCAGTTCGAAATTGGCCTGAAGATCGACCGGTTCGCCGTCCGTGGTCTCGGCGGGCAGGCGCCGCAGCCGGGCGTATCGCTGGCGTTCCCGCGCGAAGGCCGCGACCGAGCGGCGCGCCGCCGTCAGCGTGTCCGCGCCGGGATGCAGCGTCACGGTCCCGGTGATCCCATCGACCACCAACATGTCTCCGGGCCGCGCCGCATGCGCCAACCCCGCCGCCCCCAGCACCGACGGGACACCCAGCGCGCGCAGCATCACGGCGGTATGCCCGTCCGCGCCGCCCTCGTCGATCGCGACTCCGGCGAGCCGGGACGGATCGAGCAACGCCGCGTCGGCTGGGCGCAGCGACTCAGACACCAGGATCGCACCGTCCGGCAAACCGGCGAAGCTGCGGAATGGCGTGCGGGTCAGGTTGCGTACCAGGCGGCGTCCGATTTCCCTGACCTCCTCCGCCCGCCGGTGCAGGCTGGCGCGGTCTTCGGCGTTCATCCCCGGTTCCGTTTGCGCCTGAATGGTCGCGGCGATCGACTCGGCTTCGGCCATGACCGCGCTTTCGGCGGAGAGCAGGGTTTCTTCCACCCGGCGGCGGATGCCGCGCACGAGCCGCGACGGGCCGATCATGCGTTGATAGGCCTCGATCAGCGGGGCGATTTCGGCCTGGCTTTCCTCAGGCAGGATCGCCAGCCGATTCCGTAATTTCGTCAGTTGTTTGCGCGATTGAACGATCGCCGCTTCCAGCCGCGCACCCTCTGCGGCGATATCCGCGGCGGCGATTCGGGATTGGGTGACGGGGATGTCCGGTTCGACGGCGCGGAACACCGGTCCGATCGCGACGCCGGCGGCGGCCGCGAACCCGGTGAAGCGCCGCTCCGCCTTGCCGCCGCCTGCGCCACCCCCGGAACCACTCCCCTGGCCACCTCCCTGAGTACTCCCGCCTGGGTTTCCCGCTCTGGACCGCCCCGGCCCCGCGCCGGGAGCCGGACCGGCGCTAGTCGCGTTCATCGAAGCCCGCTTCGACCAGAGCGGTCAGGGCGTCCAGCGCTTCTTTGGCATCCCAGCCCTCGGCCCGGAGCTCAAGATCGCACCCTTTGCCGGCGCCCAGCATCATGAGGCCCATGATGGAGCGGGCGGAGACGGGGGCTTCGCCGCCGCGCACGACCTCTACCGACGCGCCAAAGCGTTCGGCCATGGTGACGAACTTGGCGGCCGCGCGCGCGTGCAACCCGCGCTTGTTGGCGATGGTAACGATTCGGGTCAGGACGGGTGTCCCGCCTTCCGTCATCGGGGGCGTGCCATCATTCCGGGCACGGCCGGGTCGCGGGGACGCCCCGGCATCCGTGCAGCACGTGAGAGGCGGCGGCGATATATTTGCGGCCGGCCTCTTCCGCGCAGATCACCGCGGCGGCCAGCGGTTGGCTCGACCGGACTTTCGCCAGTTTGACCAGCATCGGCAGGTTCACGCCCGCGATGACCTCGACGCCTTTGCGCTCCATCATGGAGATGGCGAGGTTGGAGGGGGTGCCCCCAAACATATCCGTCAGCAGTACGACGCCGTCGCCGGTGTCGCACCGCCCAATACAGGCTTCGATTTCGGCGCGCCGCGTATCGACGTCGTCTTCGGGGCCAATGCAGACAGTATCGACACCGCGTTGCGCGCCGACGACGTGTTCCATGGCGAGGCGAAGTTCCTCGGCCAGGCGCCCGTGGGTCACCAGGATCATACCGATCATCGGCGGGCCAGCCCGACCCGAAGGGCGGGCGCCCCAGGGAATGTGCCCGGCGGTGTACTCGGGGATGAACGGGGGAACGTAGTGGGCCGAAGCCATTTGCCATTGCGCGCGGTCATGATCTGTCCTCAGGCCTCCTGTGCCTGAACGGGCGTGGCGGTCCGTCCTTCGCCGTCATTCGTCGCTGCCGAAGCCACTGGGCCGGACACATGTCCGGATTGCCCGAGGGAGCGGTCTGCCAGGCTGAGTTCCCGGTGTGTCACGGTTTGCCGCCAGTCCAATCCGCTTTCTCCGGCCGCGTCTGTCGCGGCGAGTCTCGACGCCAAATGGGCGGCCAGCCGTTCGATCAGATGGACGGACCGATGCCGCCCGCCTGTACACCCAATCGCGATGGTAGCGTATTTCTTTCCCTCATGCACGAATCTTGGCAAGGCGAGATCGACCAGACCGGCGATCCCCGAGAGATACGCCGCATAGTCCTTGTCGCCGCGTATATAGGCGCCGACTTCCGGGTCAAGCCCCGTCCGCGGCCGCAGGTTGGGATCGTAATGCGGATTGCGCAGGAAGCGCGCGTCGAACACCAGATCTGCTTCGCGCGGCAGGCCTTTCGCGTAGGCAAAGGAGATGAGGGACACGACCATGCGTGCGTCGTTGGCATCGCCCGGCGGGCCGAAATGGTCTTCGACGAGCCTGCGCAGCCCCGCCAGCGGCAGGTCGGAAGTGTCGAGGATCAGGTTCGCCGATTCGCGGAGGCGGGCGGTGATCTCCTGTTCGATCTCGATGCCGATGGCGACGCGACCGCGCGGGGCGAGGGGGTGGCGGCGGCGGGTTTCGGTATAACGGCGCAGCAGCGTCCCCTCGTCGGCCCAGACGAAGACCAGTTCCGGCAGCATGGCGGAGTCGCGGCGAAGCGTGGCGAGCGTGCTCAGCACCTGTTCCGCGTCGAAGCCGCGAGTGCGCGCGTCGATGCCAATGGCGATATCGCGGTCGGCCCGTTTGGCGACGTCTTCCAGGAGCCCCAACGGCAGATTGTCGACGGCGTCGTACCCCAGATCCTCCAGCGTGTGGAGAATCGACGCTTTGCCGGCGCCGGACAGGCCGGTGACCAGGACCACCCGGCGCGGACCGGTGTCGGGTAAGGGTGCGATTTGCCCGGTTTCGGGATCGGTTTCGCCAGGCGCGGCCCCGGGGAGATTGCCATCGCCGGTCTCGTTCATCCGTTCGCCTCTCACGACCGGAAGGCGCCCGCGATCTGGGTCACGGTGCCGATGGCGCAATCCAGCGCCAGAATGGCGCGATCGGGCGCTGAGGCACTGGAGGCGTCCAGGCATACGGCCGGACAGCCCAATACCGGGTGACGCGCCGGTTCGGGAAGGCGTTCGGGGCGCTGGGTCAAATCGATGACAACTTTGATTGTCGCATCCGGGCGGTAAGGGAGGCGGACAATACCAAGCCCTCTGACTTCCAGCAATCCTGACAACGAGGCGGGTGCGCGGGCGCGTCCTTCGGCGATTTCAACCTGGTCGTCGGCAACGAGGACGAAGCCCTTGCCGATCAGGCGCAGCGCGAGGTCGGATTTCCCCGAGCCCGACGGGCCGACAATCAGTAGCGCGTCGTCGCCGCGCGCCACGCAGGTGCCGTGAATACGAAGCCCGCCGGTCGCCATGCTCGCCGCGCCGCCCTGTTGTCTGTCAGGGCGCGACTTTGCCGCCGCGGTCGACGAATAGGAAGTCCCGGATGGGAAGCCCGGGATGGGAAGCCCGGGATGGGGAGCCCGGGATCGGACGGGGGCCTTGGCCCGGAGGACGCTTTACGCGCCTGCCGCCTTCGCCTCCCGCCGCCGCCGGTGCAGGATGAATTCGGTATATCCGTTCGGTTGGGCGCGGCCCTCGAAGATCAGATCGCAGGCCGCCTGGAAGGCCGGACCAGCGAAGGAAGGGGCCATCGGTTTATATACAGCGTCGCCCATGTTCTGCCGGTCGACGACGGCGGCCATGCGGCGCAGGGTCGCCATGACCTGATCCCGGCTCGCCACCCCGTGATGCAGCCAGTTGGCGATGTGCTGCGAACTGATCCGCAGGGTCGCCCGGTCCTCCATCAGGCCAATGTCGTGAATGTCCGGCACCTTGGAGCAGCCGACGCCCTGGTCGATCCAGCGCACGACGTAACCGAGGATGCCCTGGCAGTTATTGTCGAGTTCCAGTTGGATCTCCTCGGAAGCCCAGTTGGGACGGTCCGCGACGGGAATGGTAAGAAGGGCGGCCAGCGGCGGACGGGCGCGCGAAGCGAGTTCCGTCTGGCGCGCCGCGACATCGACCTGATGGTAATGCATCGCATGCAGCGTGGCGGCGGTGGGGGAGGGCACCCAGGCGGTGTTCGCGCCCGCCTGAGGATGGCCGATTTTCTG
>JAYWAX010000172.1:0-2240 GCA_043782125.1 Acetobacteraceae bacterium
TCATGGGCGGCGGCGTTGTCACCGCCATGGGCGGTTTCACGGCCGGCGGCTGAGTCGTGGTGGTCTGCGCCAGTACGGGCAGGCTCAGCATGACGCCAAGCGCCGCGGCGACACCCAATCCCAGGAATTTCATGCGTGGTTTCCTTTTGTGTGTAACGATCCGGCGCGCCGGATCATGGATACGTGTGTCGCGGCGATATGTCGCGGTACGTCCCGGTTAAGCGAATCGTATAGTATGTCATGCGCCGGAGAGCCGCCAGATACCCATTTGGCTTTCATCATCCCACCAGGAGCGGCAGCACGCGCTCCCCGAACAGACGCATCGACGCCTCGGCGGCTTCCACGGGCAGGTCGTTGAAGTTAACCTGAAGCGAGGCTATTTCAAACACGCCAATTTGTTTACGATACGTCTCTATTGTGTCGAGAATACGTTCCGGCGTGCCAACCCAGGCGGCGCATTTTTCCACCTGGGTTTCGAAGGTTTCCCGCGCCAGGCCGGCGATCACCTTGTCATAGCCGGGATAATCGGCGGACTGCGCGCCCGTGGTCCAGTCCGACGCCGCCTCCACCAGGGAGCGCAGGTAGCGGTTCACCGGTCCGCGTGCCAGGGTCTCGGCCTCCTGTTGGTTTTCGTGGCACAGCATGTGGAAGGCCAGCATCACCGTGCCCGGTCCCTCATGGCCGGCGGAGGCGCGCGACTCGCGATAGGCGCCGATCAACTCCCGCATCGCCCCGCCGGCCATTGGAATCGCCATGATGCCATGGCCGTTGGCGCCGGCGCGCTCGAACGATTCGCGGGTGCTGAGGGCGGCCACGTAAAAAGGCGGACGTGGCAGTTGCGTTGGGCGGGGCAAGGAGGTGACGTTCCGGAAACTGTGAAAGCGTCCCTCGCTGGTCACGTTTTCCTCTTCCAGCAGGCGCCGCACCTGGTCCATGCCCTCGTCGAAGCGGGCGCGGCTTTCGTCCAGTTTCACACCAAAACGGGCGAATTCGTGCGGCAGGAAGGCCCGTGCGAAGCCGCATTCCGCGCGTCCGTCCGACAGCGCGTCCAGCATTCCCAGTTCGCCCGCGACCTTCAGCGGGTTGTTGAAGGCGGGCAGCACCGCGCCGGTGATCAGCCGCGCGTGCCGCGTGATCTGCGCCGCGGCGGCCAGGAACACGATGGGGTTGGGGCTGTAGCCGCCATAGGGGTGGAAATAATGCTCGACCGTGCGGACGTGGTGATAGCCGTACTGGTCCACGAGGCCGACGAGGCGCAGGGCGTCGCGCCAATAATCGCGGGCGGATTGCTCCGCCGGTCCGACATCGGGGAAAAACTGGATACCTGCCCGCATCGGATCCTCCGCCCTGGCCGTTGTTCGCGGGCGCATGGTGGCAGTCCGGTCCTGGTCCCTCAACCCCGCGCCCATTCCGCGTTGATCGGCGGGGAATTTTGGCGGAAAACCGCTTTCCCGCTTTCAGGAATTCTCCCGACATGCCCGCGCTCACCCTGCACAACAGCCTCACCCGCCGGAAAGAGCCATTCGAGCCGCTCGATCCCTCCCATGTGCGGATGTACGTGTGCGGTCCCACGGTCTACGACCTGGCGCATGTCGGCAACGCCCGCCCCGAGGTCGTCTATGACGTGCTCGCGCGGCTGCTGCGCCGCCTGTACCCGAAGGTCACCTATGTCCGCAACATCACCGACGTGGAGGACAAGATCAACGCCCGCGCCGCCGCCCTGGGCGTTTCGATCGCCACCCTGACCGAACGGACCACCGAGGATTATCACCGCGACATCGCCGCCCTCGGTGTGCCACCGCCGGACATCGAACCGCGCGTCACCGGCCATATCCCGGAGATCATCGGGATCATCGGCCGCCTGATCGCCTCGGGCCATGCCTATGAGGCACAGGGGCATGTGCTGTTCTCGGTCGAGAGCTTTCCCGGCTATGGCGCGTTCTCCGGCCGTAGCCCCGAGGAATTGCTGGCGGGCGCCCGGATCGACGTGGCGCCTTATAAGAGAGGGTCTGGCGATTTCGTGCTGTGGAAACCCTCCCCGCCGGAATTGCCGGGCTGGGACAGTCCCTGGGGCCGCGGCCGGCCGGGCTGGCACATCGAATGCTCCGCCATGGCCTGGACCCATTTGGGTGAGACCTTCGACATCCACGGCGGCGGCACCGACCTGATCTTCCCGCATCACGAGAACGAGGTGGCGCAAAGCCTCTGCGCCTTTCCCGGCAGCCGGTTCGCGCGCTACT
>JAYWAX010000173.1:0-6263 GCA_043782125.1 Acetobacteraceae bacterium
TACCTCGCCTCCCGCGCCTAATGCGGTAGCGGCATCTCCCGCTGTCGCCCCGGCTGTTACCCCCACCCCATCCGGCCCAGCGCCTGCGGCTCCTGTTACTGTAACCCCTACCACAGTCATCAGCGATCTATCTGAAGCCGCAGCGGCCCTTCAGGCCGCGTCACAGAAAGCCAAGTAATAACCTCATCCACCCATGCCTCCGACGATGCTATGGGAAAACCTCCTCGTGTTTGCCCCGCGAGGGGGTTTGAGGTTCGGGCGAACCCCGCCGCCTACGCAACAGACGCGTCGATCCGCGCGACGATCTCCGCCGATGGCGGCCCGGCTTCCGCCGCCGCGACGCAGTCCGCCAGTTCCTGACGGTTCTTAACGCCAAGAACCAGCGTGTCGATCGGCAGCGACAGAGCGTAGCGGTGCGCCAGGATCGCAGGATTCTCGCCGAGCCCGGCGCACAGCGCACGGTATCCGGCGGCGCGGGCGTAATCGGTCGTTTCCGGGTGATCCGCCGGTAACGGACGGTCCAGCGCCGCGGTCAGCGCGCCCGCCTGCACGGCGCGGATGCCCATGACGGCCACGCCATTGGCATGCGCCGCGGCCATGATCTCGCGCGGTTTCGCCGGACCGTCGTAGAATTTCAGGCCCCCGGGCGAGTCCAGAAGATTCGCGATAACCTGCACGACAGCGGGTTTCGGGTCCTGGCCCAGGGCGGCGATGACGGCGTCGGGGTGGCCGATCCCGGTGATGCCCCACGCGCCGACCAGGCCTTCCTGGACGAATTTCTCGAACAGCGGGCGGATCGTGTCTTCGAAAACCTCTTGCGGGACGAACCGGCTGGTATCGACCCGGCGCCACATCGCGTCGCCACGCGGCACGATGTTGGAATGGAGGAAGAACACATCCAGCCTGTCCAATTGCGTCAGGCGCAGGCTGGATTCGATGGATTGGCGCAGGATGCGCTCGATGCGCGCAATGGGAGGATTGCCCAGATTGCATTTGGAGGTGACGCGAATGCCCGGCGGGAGACGGCCGCCGAAGGCTTCGCCGACGACCTGCTCGGCCTTGCCGTCGCCATAACGGGGGGCGAGGTCCAGCAAGTCGATGCCCGCATCGACGGCCGCTTTGACGGTGGCGACGCATTCCTCGCGCGTCGTGGCGCCCCAAAGCTGGCCCAGACCGCCGCCGCCAAGGGTGAGGGTGGATACCTGGCCCAGACGGCCGAAGGCGTGTGTTTGCATGGCGTCGATGTCTCCCGCTTTCGCCGGATTATCCACGATGTCAGGGTGGGGGACAAAGCCCCCCTATGCTCCCTTGGGGCCTCTTTATCGGATAAAATTCATGCTGCTTACCTTGGTCGCCTTGCTCGCCGCCGCCACGATCGCCGTGCCGTTGACCCGGAAAGCGGGGTTGGGGAGCGTGCTGGGGTACTTGCTTGCGGGTCTGGCGATCGGGCCGTCGGGGCTGCGGCTCGTGACGGATGTCGATCGGATCGCGGATGTCGCGTCTCTGGGCGTGGTCATGCTGATGTTTCTGATTGGGTTGGAACTGCGCCCCCGGCGCCTGTGGGTGATGCGGCGCGCGGTGTTCGGTCTGGGCTCGGCGCAGGTGGCGGTCACGGCGGCGGTGCTGGCGGGTCTGGCGTATCTGGCGGGGGTTTCATGGACCGGCGCGGCAGTGCTGGGGTTGGGACTGGCGTTGTCGTCCACCGCGATCGTGCTGCCGCTGCTGGGGGAACGGGAATTGCTCGCCGCGCCGGCCGGCCGGGATGCGTTCGCGGTGCTGCTGTTCCAGGACCTCGCCTTCATTCCGCTGGTCGCGCTGGTGCCGCTGCTGGCGCCGGGCCACGCGATGGCGGGCGGATTGCCGTGGTGGGAGGTTGCCAAGGGCCTCGCCGCGATCGGACTGATCCTTGGCGGCGGGCGGTTCCTGGTGGGGCCGCTGTTCCGGGCGATCGGCGGGGCCAGCTCACCCGAATTGTTTACCACGGTGGCGCTGTTGCTGGTGGCGGGCGCCGCGCTGCTGGCACAGGCCGCCGGGTTGTCGCCCAGTCTGGGCGCGTTCCTGGCGGGGGTGATGCTGTCGGATTCGGAATACCGGCACGAATTGCAAGCGGATATCGCCCCTTTCGAGAACACCCTCCTGGGCTTTTTCTTTATCTCCGTCGGCATGTCCGCCGACCTGGGCGCGGCAATGGCGCATCCCGCCTTACTGGCGGCGGCGGTTGGATTGCTGCTGATCGTGAAAAGCGCGGTGGCCTATGCGCTCGCCATGGTGTCCGGGCGGGACCGGCCGAACGCCATCCGATTCGCGCTGGCCCTGCCACAGGCGAGCGAGTTCAGTTTTGTCCTTCTGGGCGCGGCGGCCGGCATCGGGGCCCTGGCCGGGGAGTTGGCGGCGCTGGCGACCTTGGTCTCGGCGGCGTCGATGCTGGCGACCCCCGTGTTGTTCGCGGCATCGGAGAGGTTTGTCGTGCCTCGGTTAAAAACCGCGCCGGAGCCGGCGTTCGACACGATCGAAGGGGCAGAGGCAAAGGTCATCCTGGCGGGGTTTGGGCGGATCGGGCAGATCGTCGGACGGGTGTTGCGAATGCATGGCATTCCGTTCACAGCGCTGGAGCGGGATTCCGGGCAGGTGGACGTGATCCGGCGCTTTGGCCAAAAGGTTTATTATGGCGACGCGGCGCGGCCGGATGTGCTGCGGGCGGCCGGCGCGGACCAGGCATCGCTGCTGATCGTGGCTTTGGACGATACGGATCGAACTCTGCGGACAGTGGAAACGGCGAAGCGGAACCATCCCAATCTGACGGTGCTGGCACGGGCGCGGAACCGGCATCACGCGCATTTGTTGATGGACCGGAACGTGGACGGGCTGGTGCGCGATACGTTTCATTCCGGGCTGCGGCTGGCGGAATTGAGCCTGGTGGCGATGGGCATGCCGGAAGACGAGGCGGCGCGCGGCGTGGCAATCTTCCGGGCGCACGACGAGGCGAATTTGTTGGCCAGCCACTCGATTTACCGGGACGAGGCACGGTTGATTCAAAGCGCGGCGCAGGCGGCGGAGGAGTTGGCGGGGTTATTGGAGGCAGACCGGGACGGGCGGGCATAAGGCGTCCCGTTTATTCTCCGCGCTCCAACCCCAGCACACGGATGGCATGGGCGAGTTCGGCGGCCATCTGCCCGGGCGGCGGTTCGGGCGGTTTCAAACCGGCCTGGCGCAGCATGTGGATGACGTCGCCAACGCTGGCCCAGACCCCGAGTTCCGTGGCGGCCTGCATGGCGGAGATCTCGCCGGCGGCATAGCGGCGGATCGCCGGGTGAACGGGTTCGGTCATGGTGTCCCCACGGGATCGACGATGGTCAGGTTGGCCCGTTCGATCGCAGCAGGCGGAACAACGTCGCCATCGCGTCAGGCCATCTCAGGCTGCGCCAGGATCGGGCGGAGGGCCCGTGGCGGGCGCACCATCATCGCGATGACCATCGCCATGACACCGATCAGGCCCGATGACACGTAAAGCCAGGAATATCCGCCGAAACGGTCGAACAGCCAGCCGCCGGTCAGCGGGCCGATCGCCATGCCGAAGGTGGAGGCCATGGCGACTCCGCCGAACACCGTGCCCATGATGCGGCCGGAGAAATACTCGCGGACCAGCAGCGCGTAGATCGGCATCACGCCGCCATAAGACATGCCGAACAACACCGCCAGCGCGGCCAGCGACGTCACGTCGCGCGCAAAGGGGTAAAGGCCGATCGCCAGCGCCTGGAGTCCAAGCCCGGCGGCCAGAACGTGACGCGCGCCCACGCGGTCGGCGATCATACCAAAGATCAGGCGTCCGCCCAGACCGGCGAAACCGGCGGCCCCGAACACCGCGACGGCAGACGTGCTGGCCACGCCGCAATCCAGCGCATAGCTGACCATGTGGAAGATCGGTCCGGAATGGGCCGCACAGCAGGCGAAATTCGCCAAGGCCAGGGCCGCGAACTGCGGCGTGCGAAACGCTTGCGCGGCGGTCATGCCCGCGGTGACGCTCTCTCCCGCCGAGCTACCCGATATCGCCACCGCCTCCACCGGCGGACGCCGCAGCAACATCGCACTGGGCAGGATGACAACCCAGGCGAGGACGGCCAGTCCGAACATCGCGGTACGCCACTCGTATTGGCCGATGAGATAATTCGAAAAAGTGCCGACGACGGTGGAACCAAGGCCCATGCCGGCGGACACAAGCGCCACGGCGATGCTGCGGTTGCGGGTGAACCAGGAAGCCGCGGCGGTGGTCAGCGGCACATAGATACTGCCGCAGGCCAGGCCGACGCCGCCGCCGAACAGCAGTTGGAAGGCGAGCAACGACGTCGCCTGGCTGGCCGCGGCGAGCCCTCCGCCCAACAACAGACCGCCCGCCAGGACCACGACACGGGTGCCGTACCGGTCCGAAAGCGCGCCCCAGGCGATGGACCCGACGCCCATGGCAATAAAGCCCAGCATCGCGGCGCTGGAGATTCCGGTGCGCGACCAGCCCATGGCCAGCCCGATCGGTTGCAGGAAAACGCCCAGTGACATCAGAGAGCCGATGCCGATACAGGTCGAAATCATGCCGATTCCGACCACAACCCAACCATAGCTACGTTGCATGAATGCCTGGCCTCCGCCGCCGCCCGGGACGATAGCGCATATTTTACCGGCCGTCGCCCCGCCTTGCCCCACACGCCTCGCCATACATGTCCCTGGGCGCGTCGATCTGGTAGCGGCAAACCAACCGTGCTTTATCGAAACCACGATTGTACAGTGAACGGGAACATCCAAATGAAAGCCTCCGACGCGATTGTCGAAATCCTGAAGCGGGAAGGCGTGAACACGCTGTTCTGCTTCCCCACCACGTCGATCATCGAGAATGCGGTCGCGGCCGGCATCCGGCCGGTGATCTGCCGGCAGGAGCGCGTGGGCGTCGATATGGCCGACGGTTATGCCCGGGTCACCAACGGCAGGCCGCCGGGCGTCTTCGCGATGCAGTACGGGCCAGGCTCGGAAAACGCGTTTCCCGGCATCGCCACGACATATTCCGACAGTGTTCCGGTGCTGTATCTGCCGCTGGCGCAGGCCGTCGATCAGTCGCAGATTTTTCCGACGTTTTCCTCGAACCGGACCTATGCCTCGGTGACCAAGCAGGTGGAGGAAATCCGCACCGCCGGTTCCACCGCCGACGTCATGCGCCGCGCGTTCAACGCGCTGAAAAATGGCCGCGTGGGACCCGTCATGGTGGAAGTGCCGCGCGACCTCGCGGACGCGGATATCGGCACCGACGTGCTGGATTACACGCCAAAGCGCGCCAGCGTATCCGCCCCCGACCCGCGCGACGCGGACGAGGCCGCGAAGCTGCTGCTGGCCGCCGCCAATCCAATGATCCTGGCGGGCCAGGGCGTGCTGTACGCGGAAGCCTCAGCCGAGCTGGTGCAACTGGCGGAACTGTTGCAGGCGCCGGTTATGACGACGGTCGATGGCAAAAGCGCCTTCCCTGAAAATCACGCGCTCGCGCTGGGGTCCGGCGGCAACACATTCACCGGTCAGGGCCGGATGTTTCTGTATACCAAAGCCGATCTCGTGTTCGGCATCGGCACCGGGCTGAACCGGCATCCGCTGACCACGCCGCCGCTGCCGAAGGGCATGCGGATCGTCCACGCGACCAACGACACGCGCGATATGCATAAGTCATACGATACCGAACTCGCGCTGCTTGGCGACGCGCGCCTGATCTTGGCGGCGGTGATCGAGGCCGTGAAGGATCGTCTCGGCGGCAAACTGACCAACCGGTCCCCGGCGGCGGCACTCGCGGCGGAACGCGCGGCCTGGTTGAAACGCTGGGAAGCCAAACTGCATTCGAAGGAATCGCCAATCACGCCCTACCATGTGATGAACGAGTTCATTCGCGTAATCGATCCGGCGGCGGCGATCGTCACCCACGATTCCGGCAGCCCGCGCGACCAGTTGTTGCCCTTTTATGTCTCGACGACCCCGCGCGGCTATCTCGGCTGGGGCAAATCGCATCAATTGGGCACCGGCCTCGGCCTGGCAATCGGCGCGAAGGTCGCGGCGCCGGACAAATTCTGCGTCAACTTCATGGGCGACGCCGCCTTCGGCATGACCGGTCTGGACATCGAAACCGCGGTGCGCTGCGGCATCCCCTCGACCACCATCGTGCTGAACAACAACACGATGGCGATCGAAATTCCGCACATGAAGTTGTCGCACGACTTGCATAAAGCCCGCGATCTCGG
>JAYWAX010000174.1:0-2239 GCA_043782125.1 Acetobacteraceae bacterium
GCAATCGTCGCCGGGTCGCGCGCGAACGTGATCCCGGCCACGCCGTTGCGAACGCGCGCCACTCGGCCCGCCAGCGGTGTCGCCGCGCCGGGCAATTCGACCTGAATCGGCGCCCCGGATTCCAGCGCCGCCGCGCAGAGCAACGCAACCCCGCCAAGACCGATGTCTTGGACAGTGGCGGCGATTTTCGTGCCCGCGTAATGCAATATCGCCGCTTTGCCGCCCCCGGGGATGCGTTCGTATTTCCGGCGATCGGCGGCCTCGTCGCGAAGCGAATCCAGGAACTGATCCACCTCTGCATGCAGGGCGCCGGCGACCTGGGACACATGATCCGACACCGTCAGCAGCGTGTCGCTGGACGCGCGCGCGGCGTCGGCGATGCCCGCGACATCGTTCATCGCCTCGCTGGCCGCCTGGGTGCGGCGGGTAACATCCTGCACCGCCGCTGCGATGTCGCGCGTTGTCACGCTTTGTTGCTCCACCGCGGCGGCGATGGCGGACGCAACCTGGTTCATATGTCCGATCGCTGCGCCAACATCGCGCACCGCCGCCACCGCTTCGTCGGTCGCGGTTTGAATTGCCGCGATCTGACCGCCGATCCGCGACGTGGCGCGCGCCGTCTGTGCGGCCAGGGCTTTCACCTCCGACGCGACGACGGCGAAGCCCTTGCCCGCCTCACCTGCCCGCGCCGCTTCAATCGTCGCGTTCAACGCCAGTAAATTCGTTTGCCCCGCGATATCGGAAATCGCGCGCGACACCTCCGCGATTTGCGCCGCAGTTTCGGACAAACCATGCACCCGTGTGTCGGTGAGTTCGGCCTGCGCCACGGCCTCCCGTGCCAGTCCCGCCGCCGCCGCGACCTGGCGCGCGATTTCATCGACACTTGCGGTCAGCTCCTCGGTCGCCGCGGCCACGGCGACCAGATCGCGCGCGCTTTGTCCCGCGCCCGCCGCCGTCGCATGCGCGCTTTCCAGTGTCTTCCCGACCGCCGCCGCGATCTCATTCGCTGTGCCGCGCATCGTGCCGGCGGTTCGGCCCAGGGACGCCATGACCCCGGAGATCGAGTCTCCGAAGTCGATGGTGTTCCGGTCCATCGCCGCTTGACGCTTGTCCCGCGCCGCACGCTGTCCGGCCAACGCGGCTTCGAGTTCTCGATTGGCGTGGAGTTTTTCCAGGAACACGCCCGCCGCTGCGGCGATCTCCCCCACTTCGCCAAGCCCGCCGGGCGGCAGGCAGACATTGTCCAGCCGTCCCGCCGCCATTTCCCGCAATGCGTTCGCCATGTCGTGCAGCGGGCGGGCGATCGTGCGCCGGGTCAGCCACAGCGCCATGGCGAGGACGCCGGCCACTGCCACCGCTGTACCGGCTGCGAGGACGATCGCCAGTTGCCGCCCCGATTCCAATGTCTCCGCTTTCAGCCGCGCGACATTGGCGCGGGTCGTTTGGGCCAGTTCGTCGAGGCTCCGGCTGAACGCTTCGCGGGTCGAACGGTTCGCAGCGTTGTTGCCGAGTTTGTCGGCCGCCTCGCGTCCCTCTGCCACGCCGACGCGGGCGAGTTCGGTTCGCATCTGGACGAACACCGACATCGCGGCGTCCAGCGATGCCGCCCGGGCGCGATCTTCTGGCGGCAAAATTTGGGCCAGTTCGCGCCAATCGGCTTCGACCCGCGCCAGGTGCTCCCGCAGCTTCGCCGCGAAGGATTCCGATTGTCCGCGGTTGGCGGCGAGATAAAGGCCGCGGCTTTCCATCACGACGCCGTTGACGCCCGCGCGCAGCCGTTCGACCAGTTCGGGTCCGTCGGAGGCACGGGTCATGGCCTCGATCCGATCGGCCTGGCGGGTCATGCCGATCCAGGTCGTCGCGGCGCCCCCCAGGGCCACAAAGCCCAGGGTGAAGAGGGCGACGGCCATTTGCACGCCGATGGTGGTGGGGAGGCGGATTTTCATGGTGGCTCTTGGGGTCCAGGCAGCGGGTTGCTTCACAGTAGCGTCCAGCGGTTAACGGGAGATAAACGGCGCGCGAGTTTCCCGTTCGTCTTTCCTGCGCTCTTTCCCAGGTCGCCTTTCCCCTGGAGGCGATTCGCTTTATGCACGGCTCGACAGACCAGGGAGATCCGTCCGCGTGAGTACTACCATCGCCAACAGCCTGCGCACCGGCCCCAACGAGCGTGGCCGCTTCGGCGAATACGGCGGCCGTTTCGTCGCGGAAACGCTGATGCCGCTGATCCTGGAAGTCGAAA
>JAYWAX010000175.1:0-6260 GCA_043782125.1 Acetobacteraceae bacterium
GACCGGCTCGCGGATCTGCCGCGCCCCTTCGCCGCCGTGCTTCTGGGCGGCAATAACGGGCGCTACAGGCTTGGCGCGGCCGAGGGCGCGAAGCTCGCGGGCCAATTGGTAGCGATGATGAAGCGCGACAACGCGGGTGTCATGGTCACGCCGTCGCGGCGCACCGATCCCGCCGTCACCGCGGCGATCGCCGCCGCGATCGAACCCCTTGGCGGGCGGGTCTGGAATTTCACCGGCGAGAACCCCTATTTCGGGATGCTCGCGCTGGCGGATCTGATCGTCGTAACCCAGGATAGCGTGTCGATGATTTCCGAGGCCGCCGCGACCGCCACGCCGGTCCTGATCGCGGGGCTGCCCGGCCGCTCCCGCCGCCAAGGTCTTTTCCTGCGGACGATGCTGGACGAATCCCGTGTTCGCATGTTCGATGGCCGCTATGCTCCCTTCCCCGCGACTCCCCTGAACGACACGCAAGAAGCCGCCGCGACGATGCGCCGGCGCCTCGGACTGTAGAATACGCCCCATGCTGAACATCCAGACCTTCGACGCCCGCGCCGGTGGCAACGTTCTTTATAAAGCCCTCGCGCATCCGCTCGCGGGCGAGGCGATCGCGCGGCTTTACGCCGGTCTGAGGGAACCCGTGGCAATCTACGACCCAGAAGGCATCGCCGAGGCGTTGCTGGCGATGTATCCGCGCGAGGTAGACTCGGTGTTCGTTCACGATACCGGCCTTGTTGGGCAAGCCCGCGGGGGCCATGTGGCGCGGGCGCTGACGGAGCTGGCGGCCAGCGGTGCGGGCTCCGTGCTGATCGCGGCCTTCGACGCGGCCCGGATGGCGGCCCGAATCGCGCCGTTGCTGCCCAAGGGGATGCGCGGGCAGGTGGCGACTTTGGACGAAGCACGCCTGCCGGCGGAGATGCTGACGATCGGCGGCCGTTACCTCGACAAACTGAACTTCGCCACAAATTTCGCCTTTTTTCGCGACGACGGCGCCCTGTCCACGCGGCTCGTTTCGGCGAATTACTGGTCGAACCACGGCGCGGGCAGCGTCCGGGTCTGGCTGCGGCTATTCGGCGAAGATGGCCAGTCGCTCGCGACCTGGGAAGAGATTTTGCCAGAAAATGGCGGCGGCTTCGCCATCGACAGCCAGGAGGTCCGGGCGCGGTTCGGGCTGGGTCCGTTCACCGGCCAATTATTCCTGCACGCGATCGGTGCCGCGGGCCACGATGTCGTGAAATATGCGCTGGATACATTTGCAAGTGCCAATGGCCCAAGCCTGTCCTGCACCCACGACGCCAACGCCTGGCCCTCCGACCGGTTCGCCGGCCTGCCCGCGCCGCGCCCGGACGAAACCGTCACGTTATGGTTGCAGAACAGCCATGCCGCGCCGATCCCGGCGGGGACGATCGCGCTCGACCGCATGGGGGCGGAGCGGCCGGTGACGCTGGATCGCGCGATAGGCCCCTTCGCGACGGTGGCACTGGACGCGAAGGCGATGCTGCCGGATGCCGCCTGGCCGGATCAGATCGAAGTCCGCGCGGGCCGCCACGTCGTGCGGCCCCGTTATGAAGCGACCCGGGCGGGGCGGACGCGCATCGCGCATGTCAATGTCGAGCGCGATAATTTGCGGCCCGATCCCGGCATTGCGTCGCTGTCGCCGCTGCTGGGGCGCGGCTATTTGCTGCCCTTCCCGGTGCTCGATCGCGCCCGGTTCCGCTCGATCGTCCAACCCACCCCGATGGCCACGACGCAAAAATCGTTGCCTCTCCGTCTCGATGTCTTCGACACAGAGGGCCGCCTGGCCGGCCAAAGGTTCCTGGGATGCCTGGCCCGGGATCACGCCGTGGCGCTGGACGTCGACGAGGTCGCCGAAGGTCACGCCGAGCTGGTCTACGATTTTCGCGATGGTGGCGAGGCCGATGGCTGGCTGCATGCGCTGTTCCGGTACGAGGATCGTCAATCCGGGCACGAGGCAGAATGCAGTTTCGGGGCGCATATCTTCAACACCGACATGACCTACCGGGATGAGCCGCAATCCTATACCGGCGCCCCCCCGGGCCTGACGACGCGGCTGTTCCTAAAGCTTGGCGATCCGGGTAAGCCAAGCTTTTCGGTGCTGATCTACCCGGCCTCGGCCGCGTGGCGCACGCGATCCACGACGGAATTGCAACTGCACGGGCAGGACGGGCGGCGGATCGCGACAGAGGCGATCGGGATCGCTTGTTCCGGTTCCGCCACGATTTGGCCGCACGAAGTCTTCGGCGCCGCGGCGATCGCGGCGGCCGGCGCGAATGGGTATGTTCTGGTGCGCGACACGACCTGCCGTTTGTTCGGATATCATGGGTCGATGGATGGGCGTGGCGGTTTCTCGCTCGATCATATGTTCGGATTTTAGAGTTTAAGGAGGATACGATGCGCGCGGCGGGATCGGTGGAACAGGAGATGCAGGCGTTCTCCAATCGGGTCTTCAATTTAATCCATACCGGACAACCGGTGCGTATCTATACGGGATGCGGCACCAGTCCGGCGGCGGGGTTCATCAACATCGACATCGCGCCGATGCTCCGGCCCGAGGACACACGCTTCGACGACCGGGAATATTTCTTCTTCCCCTTCGCCGATGTTCCCTGGCCGATCCCCGACAACTGCGTCGATCACATCTTCAACGAGGATTTCATCGAACATCTGAACCAGAAGCAACAATTCTGCTTTCTGGCGGAGACCTTGCGCGTGCTGAAACCCGGTTGCTGGCACCGGGTCAGCACGCCGTGCCTGATCCAGTCGATGCGCCGGCACTCGCATTTCCAGGCGGGCCTGCGCGGCGTCTACACCGGCGAGTGGGACCAGTGGGGCCATCAGGTCCTGTTCACGCATCGTTCGCTGGAGGAAACCGCGAAGCTGACAGGTTACCGGGAGGTGCTGTTCAATCAGAAAAACCAGGGCGTGTCGCCGTTTCGCGGGACTGACAACCGGCCCTGGGACGATCGCGATGCGCTGTTCGGGAATATTTACGCCGATCTGATGAAATAGACGCGCCCGCGAAGCGGGAGTTGCGGGCGTTGGACGGTGGCGTCGCCCGGCCGCTGGCGATCGTCTCGCTGGGGAAACGCCTCAGCGCGTCGATGGCGGCGATCTCGTGACCGGAACATTGCAAGACCTGAGCGGAACAGCTGACAAAAGATGCCTCCGCCCAGGGCGCAATCCGGGGAAAACGGGGTTTGGCGGAACTGTAGAAATATGCGCGTTATGTCAGGCGCGCAACGCGAACCCCTTATATCCCTGCGACGCGACCGTGTCGCAAATCTCCCGATAGCGCGCCATGCCGCCGGCATAAGGCATGAACACGCGCGGTTTGCCCGGCACATTGGCGCCCAGATACCAGGAATGCGTCGCCTGCGGCAGCAAGGTCGCGTTCGCGGCTGCGTTTACCTGTTCCACCCAATCGTCCATCGCTTCCGGAGTCGCCTCGATCGTTTCGAGCCCATTCGCGCGCATGTGAGCGATGCAGCCGGCGATCCAGTCCGCATGCTGTTCGATCGCCACGGGCATGTTGCACAGAACGGAGGGGCTACCGGGACCGGTGATCGTGAACAAATTCGGAAACCCCGCGACCTGCAGGCCGAGATAATTGCGCGGGCCCGCCGCCCATGTCTCCGCCAGGGCCTGACCATCGCGTCCGCGAATGTCCATCCTTAGCATCGGCCCGGTCATGGCATCGAAACCCGTGGCGAAAACAATAATATCCAGTTGGTATTCGGCCTCCGCCGTGCGCAGCCCGCCCGGCACGATTTCCTGAATCGGATGGGGCTTTACATCCACCAGGGACACGTTCGGCCGGTTGAACGCCTCGAAATAGCCGGTGTCGATCGGGGGACGCTTGGCAGCGTACGGGTGGTCGATGTCCGACAGCAACGCTGCGGTCGCCGGGTCGTTCACGATCTGGCGGATTTTTCCCTTGATGAACTCGGCGGCGGTATCGTTCGCGGCCTTGTTCACCATCAGGTCCTGAAAAACAGCGCGGAATTGCAGGCCGCCTTTTTCCCAGGCGGCTTCATAGATCGCCTCGCGTTCCTCGGGCGAGGAGTCCAGTGCCAGGCGGTTTTCGATTTTGAATGTGTGTCCATTTGGAGTTTCGCGCGTCGCCTGGCGGATCTCGGCGGTATTGTCCTTGATGTATTGCTTGAATTCCGCCGTCAGCGGCACGTTCCGGGCGGGCACACTGTAATTCGCGGTCCGCTGAAACACGGTCAGATGTTTCGCCTGTGCCGCGATCGGGGGAGTCGCCTGGATCCCGGTGGAACCGGTGCCGATCAGCCCGACGCGTTTGCCGGTGAAATCCACACCCTCGTGCGGCCACTGTCCGGTGTGGTACCAGTCGCCCGCGAAATTTTCGAGGCCGGGAATTTGCGGCACGTTGGCCGTGGACAGGCAGCCGACCGCAGCGATGAGATATTTTGCCGTCAAACTTTCCCCGGCTTCCGTGCGCACCCGCCAGCGGTTCGCCGCCTGGTCGTAATGCGCTTCCGTCACGCGGGTATTGAAGGAAATATCCTTCTTCAGATCCAGCCGGTCCGCAACGAAATTCATATATCGCATGATTTCCGGCTGTTCCGGATAACGTTCCGACCAGTTCCAGGCCTTCATCAATTCGGGCGAGAATGTATACCAATACGCATGGCTTTCCGTATCGCAGCGCGCGCCCGGATACCGGTTCCAATACCAGGTGCCGCCGACACCGGCGCCTGCTTCCAGCACCTTCACCGACAGGCCAAGCCGGTCGCGCAGGCAGATCAACTGGTACATCCCCGCGAAGCCGGCCCCGATCACGATCGCGTCGAGCTCGTTGGCAGTAGCAGCAGAATTCATATCTGGCATCGGTCTGTTGTTCCCTGGAAGCACGCCGGAACTTTTACCGCCGGATTGCGGCAGAAGGAACCCCGGCGTGCCGCCCGGCTCAGGCGCCCTTAAACTGGCCTTTGCGTTTTTCCACGAACGCCTTGCGCGCTTCCTTGGCGTCGTCCGAATGTTGCAGGATCGGGCTGGCGTTCGACGTCAACACCATCGTGGTTTCCAGCGTGCTGTCCATCGCCGCGCGCATGATCCGCTTGCTGACCCACTGCACCAGCGGCGGAATGGTCATCATTTTGGCGCAGAGTTCGCGGGTCGTTTGTTCCAGTTTATCGGATGCCACCAGATGGTTCAGCATGCCCCACTGGAACGCGCGTTCCGCGTTCAATTCGCCCGTATAGACGAATTCCAGCGCGCGTCCCAGACCGACCATTTTCGGCAGGTAATACGACCCGCCGTTTTCGATGATCTGGCCGGCGTTGTGGTATCCGATGAAACGGGAGAACTCGCAGCCAACGCGAACATCGCAATGCAGCGCCATATCCATGCCGGACCCAACCGCCGCCCCATTGATCATCGCAATCGTCGGCTTGCGAATAAGGGAGATATCGCGGTGCAAATCCGTAAAGCCGTGGAAGAAATGCTGCCTTGTGCCGTCCAGTCCCTCATGCGGGCTGCGATTGCCCGGGAAATTTTCCCCGGCGACGTCGGCGCCGTGCTTCGTGGCCAGGTTGGCGCCGGCGCAGAAAGCGCGGCCGATCCCGGTCAGCACGATAATGCGCACATCGGGATCGTCGTCGCCGGCCCGCATGTATTCGCCGACCTTGGCCACCGTGCCATTTTCCTCGGCGGTGCCGACCAGCGCGTTCATCCGCTCCGGGCGGTTGAATTTGATCCAGAGGATGCCGTTGTCCTCTTTTTCGTACAGCAAATAATCGACCAGTTTCGGGCCCATGGATGATTCCTCCGATTGCGAGGCGCACAGGGTACCACGCGGCGGCCCAGGTGCAACCGCTGCGGTTTCATGTCAATTTCGGGGGGAGATGCGAAGGGAGCGAACCAATGGACGTGGGATATCTGGGTGTCGGCAACATGGGACAGCCGATGGCGGGCAAATTACTCGATGGCGGTCACCATCTGACGATTTTCGACATTTCCGAAACCGCGATGCAACCGTTGCTGGACCGCCAGGCGCGGCGGGCCAACTCGCCAAAGGATTTGGCGGATCAGTGCGAGACGATATTCGTATCGCTGCCAACGCTGAACGCCTTTCGCGCGGCGGTGTTGGGGCCGGATGGGTTGATCCACGGCAAGGCGATGAAAATGCTGGTGAACACCTGCACCATCGGGGTGCCGTTTCTGCGCGAGATCGAAGCCGCGCTGGCGCCGCGCGGCACGACGATCGTCGATTGCCC
>JAYWAX010000176.1:0-2239 GCA_043782125.1 Acetobacteraceae bacterium
CCACGATCGATCCAGTGAACCGTCTCGGGGAGGGTTGGACATGGCGACGCCGGAAACCATCGAAGTCGTTCCGCTTACGCTGCATATCGGCGCGGAAATCCGAGGAGTCGATCTCACCCGGCCTTTGCCGCCCGTCCAATTGAAGGCGGTGCGCGACGCCTTCCTGAAGTGGAAAGTCGTGTTCTTCCGGGGCCAGAACCTGGACCACGTCCAACATGTCGCGATGGCCCAACAATTCGGGGAACCGACGATTGGGCACGCCGTGTTCGGCCATGTCGAGGGTCACCCGGAGATCTATTCGGTTGCGAAGAACCGCACGGCGAACGAGAAATACGAGGCGATGACGGTAACTCCCTGGTTCGGGTGGCACACCGACATCACCGCCGCGGTAAATCCGCCCTCTGCCTCCATCCTCCGCGGCGTGACCATTCCACCTTACGGCGGCGACACGTTCTGGACCAACCTCGCCGCCGCCTACGACGGCTTGTCGGAAACGATGCGCCGCTTCGTCGAGGGCCTGCGCGGTGTGCACGCGTTCGAGCCGCGCGGCGGTGGGACCTATAACGAACGCGTGCAGCGGCGCGCCTTGCGGAGCGAGCATCCGCTGGTGACGGTGCATCCGGAAACCGGGGAGCGGATGCTGTTCGTAAGTCCTTCTTTCCTGAAGTCCATCGTGGGCCTGACACCTCGCGAGAGCGCCAAAATTCTGGAGATTTTGTGGGAGCACGTGGTACGCCCGGAATACTCGGTGCGCTTCAAATGGAACGCGGGCGATATCGCGTTCTGGGACAATCGCTCCACCGCCCATCTGGCGCCGCGGGATATTTTCCAGTCGAATTTCGACCGCCAGCTCTACCGGATCACGCTGGTGGGCCAACCGCTGACCGGCGTCGACGGCAGCACGTCGACGTCGATCGAGGGTTTTCCCATTTTATCCGCGGCCAAGGAATTGGAGGCGTTGGCGGCGGAATAAATCAGCCGCCCATGGTGTCCTTAAAGCAGCGCATCGCGCGGTGGCGCCAACGACCTGGCCGGGGACTTCGATAGGGTCATCGCCGCAATTTTCGGCGGCCCGCGCCCAATCGCGGATGCGCGCGGGCCGGTGGCGGTATCGAGGTCGGGGAAAAGCGCGCTGCGTTCCATACCGGGGTTCTTGCTTATACCAGGGGCCCGAAAGGTTGATTCTCGCCTCTCCCCGTCATGGCACGGCTCGACCGGGCCACCGGGCGCGGCACAGCCTATGCGAATAAGCGCTACCTCCGCTGCGCGACGTGCCGTTCGTCGAACTGCCATGCCGCTCCCGGTGGCCCGATCGAGCCGGGCCATGACGAGGACAGACAAGAGTCAATTTTTCCGGCGCCTGGTATGAGGCGATCGTCCGGTCGCGCCGGGCGATGACGACGTTGGAACGGTTCCAGCGATAATTTATCCTTCCGGCGAACCCGGCCCCGGCGCCCATTGGGATCACCCCAAAGCGCGCCAGCCGATGTCGCGGCGGCAAAACCCCTCCGGCCAGTCGATCGCGTCCACCGCGGCATAGGCCCGGTCGCGCGCCGCTTTCAGGTCTGGGCCCGTCGCGCACACCGTCAGCACCCTCCCGCCCGAAGCGCGCACGGTCCCATCCACGTCCGCCGTCGTGCCCGCGTGGAACACCTGGGTGTCCGCGATCGCCGCCGCGCGGTCGAGGCCGCGAATTTCGCTGCCGCTTTCCGGCGCCTCCGGGTATCCGCGCGCGGCCATGACAACGGCGACGGCGGCTTCGTCGTGAAAGCGCAGATCGAAGTAATCCAGCTCCCCGTCGCAGGCCGCCAGCAACGCGATCAGCAGGTCGGAGCGGAGGCGCGACAGCAATATCTGGCATTCGGGATCGCCGAAGCGGACGTTGTATTCGATCAGCTTCGGGCCCTCCGCGGTCAGCATCAGGCCAGCGAACAGGATGCCGCGGAAGGGCGTGCCGCGCCGCGCCATTTCCGCCAAAGCGGGCCGGACGAAACGGTCGAAGGCGTTCTGTTCGGCCTCGGGCGGGAAGGATGGGACCGGGGCGTAGGCGCCCATGCCGCCGGTGTTCGGTCCAATGTCGCCGTCGCCAACGCGCTTATGGTCCTGCGCCGAGCCAAGCAAAATCGCGGAGGTGCCATCGCACAGGGCGAACAGCGAGATTTCTTCACCCACAAGACATTCCTCGATCACGACGGATGTGCCGGCGTCGCCGAACACGCGCCGGTCCATGATGGCGTCG
>JAYWAX010000177.1:0-2238 GCA_043782125.1 Acetobacteraceae bacterium
GCCACCATACTTTACTCCGACCTTAAGGCGCTCCTTATGGATGGTATTGTCCGGACCTCTGGGCCGCGGAACAAGGCGGGGCTGGCCGGACGCTTACGAGTGGAGTGCGCTTTTCGAAAAACCCGCGGCGCCAGCGATGCGGTCGATCTCCTCTGGGCCTTACCCCATGCGAGCCCGGCCTCGATCGGCTTTTGGCCCCCGGCGCCGGGCTTGCGTCATGCGCGCCGTTCGTTTCCCCGGCGTCGAACACGCCTTTGTGCCATATTTTCGAATTGCGTTCGCGGACCAATCTCAATACACACCGCATACGTAATATCATTTGGTATTCGAACGATCTTGCTTTGTATTCAAATTCCCTGCGGTATTTGAATGCCCTGTGACAAGACCCATCGCTCAGGAGAACACATGGCCACCGACAGCCGTGACGACGCGCCTGCGTCGGCCCCGGACACAGGCGCGGCGGATCGCTTCGCGCTGGCGGTCCGGCGCGCACAAGGGGCGATGACGGACGAAACCTGGTGGCAGTTGGATCCGCGTCATCGGTCTCAGGCCATTTACGGGGAACTGCGTGACATCGATCTGGAGGCGGCCGCGGAATGGCGCGTCAAATCCAATTTGCCCGGCGCGGACAAAAGCTGAACCGCCGAAAGGCCGGTTCAGCTTTCCTTTCGACGTATGACCGGGCCGCTGGGTCTTATTGGCCTTTGACCCAGGCCTCGTAACGCGCCTTGGTTTCGGCGTTGGGGGGATAAAGGCCGGGCAGCGCTACCCCGCGATCGACCTCCGACATGATCCAGCCTTCATGGCGTTCCTGTTCTGCGGCCTCGGCTGCCACGGTGTCCACCAGGGCTGCGGGGATCACCACGGCGCCATCGTCGTCCACGACCACCAGATCGCCGGGGAATACGGCGACTCCGCCGCAGCCGATCGGTTCGCCCCAGCCGACGAATGTCAGGCCGGCGACAGAGGCGGGCGCGGCCACGCCCTGGCACCAGACCGGCAGGTTGGTGCCAAGAACGCCGGCGACGTCGCGCACCACGCCGTCGGTGATCAGCGCCGAGACGCCGCGTTTCGCCATCCGTGCGCACAGGATGTCGCCGAAGATCCCCGCGTCGGTCACGCCCATCGCGTCCACGACCGCGATGCATCCGTCTGGCATCGCTTCGATGGCGGCGCGGGTCGAAATGGGGGAAGCCCAGGACGCGGGGGTCGCGAGATCTTCGCGGGCGGGAACAAAGCGGAGCGTGAAAGCGCGGCCGATCTGGCGCTTCAGCCCGGGCCGCAACGGCTTTGTGCCGCGCATCCAGACGTTACGAAGACCTTTCTTCAGCAGGACGGTGGTGATCGTGGCGGTTGAAACGCCGTCGAAGGCTTTTGCGAGTTTGGGATCGATGGTCATTGTTCTTGTTCCGGCTATTGGCACATGATCGCGTTTGTGCGCGATTTCCGGCCGCGAGGCCAGGGGACGCGGCCAGGGGACGCGTATTTTCAGGATCGGGCGGCTTCGATGTTTCCTCGCGTGCCGTGTGCGGTTAGTCTCGCCGTCTTATTTGCCAGGAGCACGGCTGTCATGTCCCGCATCCACCCCGCCCGCTTCGTTCATGTGGTTTATCGCACCCGCCGCTTTCAAGAGATGATCGCGTGGTATGAAAACGTGTTCGACGCGAAAGTCCGGCACCGGAACCCGGTCCTCGCTTTCCTGTCGTACGACGACGAGCATCATCGTATCGCGCTGATCGACATGGCCGTTGTGCAGCCGGACGCGGCGGAGACCCCGCGCGGCATGACCGGTGTCGATCACGTTGCTTACACCTATGAAACGGTAGACGATTTGCTGGAGAATTACGCCCAGTTGAGGGAGAAAGGTATACTTCCTTACTGGTGCATCCATCACGGCGTGACGATGTCGATGTATTACGCGGACCCCGACGGCAATCAAATGGAGTTGCAGGTCGATGCCTGCGCCACGCCCGAGGAAGCCAACGCCTATATGGACGGGCCGTCGTTCGCGGCGAACCCGATCGGGGTGGAATACGATCCGGTCGAATATTTGGCGCGCCTGCGCGCGGGCACGCCGGGGTCGGTGCTGTTGCGCCGGACCGCCGATCTGCCGGTGTCGCCGATCCGGGGAACGATCGCCGCGTAAGGCGACGCCCAAAGATTAACGAGTCAATCGGTCAAAACGATCCTGTCATGGTCCGCGAAGGCGGACCATCCACGATTTGCGGTGCTGGACTG
>JAYWAX010000178.1:0-2236 GCA_043782125.1 Acetobacteraceae bacterium
GCCGTGCCATGACGGTGCAAGGCGCGCGGCCACCTTCAAGCGATTGCCCATCCTGCCGAGGGCGATGGGTGGTGGACGAGGCCTGTTTCGTGGCATTGTGCGCAATTCGATGGCTGCGGAAACTCAGACAAGGGGTGGCGCCGAAGTGGCGCGCGCCGGATAGAACGTTCATAGCAGGAGACAAGACATGGCCGATCATGTTACACAGCCGGGCGTCCCGTCGGGCGTTAATCATCTGGTGCTGAATGTCCGGAACATGGATGATTCCCATGTGTTCTGGACGGAAGTCGTGGGCCTGAAGCAGGTGGGACAGTTAAAGGCGCGGCCGGATCGCCCCAACCCGCCGAACATGCGCTTTTACAGTTGCGACCACGCCGGCAAGGACAATCACCACGACATCGCCTTGGTCGAAAATACCAGCCTGCCGGAACCGCCGAAGGAATGGGGCATGTTCGGCATGCCGGTTGCGATCAACCACGTCGCGATCAGCTTCCCAACCCGCGAAGGCTGGCTGGCGCGGCTGGCGTATTTGCAGGAGCGCGGCGTGAAGTTCAACCGCCGCGTCGATCACGGCATGACTCACAGTCTGTACATCAACGACCCCAACGGCTATGGCGTCGAATTGCTGTACGAACTGCCGCGCGAGGTCTGGGAAGGCGATATCGACGCCGCCCTGAATTATGCCGCCAGCCTGCCGACGGAAGGCCCGGAGGCGCTGGTCGACGATTTCGAAAATGCGCCGGTGTTCGGCGCCAAGGAGACGGTCTGAGCCATGGCCAAACGTCAGAGCATCAACTGGCCCGGCTTCAGCCATTCCAACCCGATCCCCAACGCGAGCCGTATCGGCAACATGGTGATGTCGAGCGTCATCGGCCCGCGCGATCCTGCGACCGGCCAAATGCCGGAGTCGTTGGACGATCAGGTGAAGTGTCTGTTCCAGCACCTCGCCGCCGCCATCCAGGCGGCCGGCGGGACGCCTGACGATTTCCTGAAAATCGAATTCTGGGCGAAAGACCAGGCTGCCGGGCGGGCGGCATTGAACGGGGAGTGGGAAAAGATGTTTCCGGACCCCACTGCCCGGCCCGCGCGTCACACGCAGGCTCTGCCGGCGAACAGCCCAGCGATGATCCAGTGTGCGTTTACGGCGGTGCTTGGCGGCGGTTAGGGAAAGCTGGTTGGGAGGCTGGCGCGCGCCAGCCTCCCGCTTTTCAACCTTTGGCCCGCAGCGCCGCCACGCGGTCGATTTCCGATTGGACCGCGGCCGCCGACTGACCCACGAACTGGTCGTGATGGTCGCGCGCGTAAGCGTAGCTTTCTTCCCGCCATTCCCGGGAGCCTTGGAAATACGGGTGAACGTAGCGCGCCATCAGCTCGTAATGGCGTTGCGTCTGTGCCCAATCGGCCCAGTTGTGGGCGAGTTCCAGGATCGCGCCGAAGCCGCCGGAGCCTTTCAGTAACCGATCGATATGGGCGATGGCGTCGTCCGGCGTGCCGATACAGGCGGCGCCGCTTTCGGTCAGGAATTTGAACCGATCCTCGATATCGCCCGGCACGATTGGGAAAGTCGCGACATCCCGAAAATAATCGCAAAAATGGTCCAGGCCGTGGCGGACGTTCTCGCGGGCTTTTTCCCGGGTTTCGGCGATGTGGAACAATGTGACGAGGCGCCAGTTCTTCCGGTGCGGCTGATGGTGGTTCAGGCGTGCCTGTTCGCTGTAAAGGTTCCAGTTTTCGACGTGGTGGATCATCGCCTCATGGCTGGTACCGCCGATGGACAGCATGCCAATACCGTGACGGCCCGCCGCGAGCGCGCCGGCGGGGGAGCGCGCGGCGGCGACGGCCATTTCCATGACCGGTTGAGTGTAGCAAGGAAGTTGCAGTCTGGCGTCGTCCAGGGTGTACCAGTCTGTCGTTTCGGTAACGGTTTCGCCCTTCAGAAGTTTCACAATGACGTCGAGCGACTCGTTCATCATACGGCGCTGGTTTTCCGGCTTGATGCCGATCTTTTTCGCGTCATGTACCAGAGCCCCTGGACCAACGCCCAGCATGGCGCGTCCGCGGGTCATGTGGTCGAGTTGGACGGCGCGATCGGCCAGAATGAAAGGGTTATGGTATGGTAACGACACCACGCCGGTGCCAAGTTTGATGTGTTTGGTCCGCTCGGCTGCCGCCGCGATGAACACTTCTGGCGAGCCGATGATTTCGAAGCCGCCGGAATGATGTTCGCCGATCCAGG
>JAYWAX010000179.1:0-2236 GCA_043782125.1 Acetobacteraceae bacterium
GCGCCGATCGGGCGGGACATGCCATGCACCAGCGCGACCGAGCTGTTCGAAAACGCAAGCCCGGCCTGGGTTGCCCCGATCGTCATCGCCTCGCGCGCCGCCAGGTTGCCGGGCTCGGCATACGCGATGCGGAGGTTCTTGCCGATCAGGTCCATCGCCGCCAGCGCCAGGGCGTCGGAGAACGGGTTGGCGCGTTTGGAGACATAGGCTTCCAGCGCGTGAGTAAAGCTGTCGATGCCGGTGTCGGCGGTGGTGCGCGGGGGGACCGTCAGCGTTAACTCGTAATCGACGATCGCGGCCAGCGGCAGGCAGCCAAGTCCGGCGATCAGCATCTTTTCGTCGCGTTCATGGTCGGTGATGACGGTGAAGCGGGTACACTCGCTGCCGGTGCCCGCCGTGGTCGGGATGGCGACGATCGGCACGGCGGCGCGATCGGCGGCCACCGGCACCTTGTAATCGCGCATTTTGCCGCCGCCCGACGCCAGGACGGAGATCGCCTTGGCCGTGTCGATCGGGGAGCCGCCGCCGAAGCCGATCAGGCAATCGTATGGGGCTTTGCGAAAGATCTCGACCCCGGCTTCGATGACCCGGTCGTCGGGCTCGGGGATCGTGTCGCTGAATACGTCCGCCTTGATGCCCGCGGCGGCCAACGGCGCGAGGCAGCGATCGATCAGGCCCGATTTGACCATGAAGGGATCGGTGACGATCAGCGGGCGGGACAGGCCGAATTTCGCCAACACTTCGGCGATTTGTTTCACTGCGCCCCCGGCCGCGATCAGCAGGCGCGGGGCGGCGATATTGGCATTGACGGCGGTCATGGACGGTCTCCGGTAGGACAAGGGGCCGGTTGGACGAGGGGCGGCTTGGATCGGGGGACGGGCACTGGCGGCGAGACGGCAGGGGACGGGTGTTGGCGGCGAGACGGCAAGGGACGGGGGTGGCGGCGAGACATAGACCCCGTCAGCCCGGCGTCATGCCGAATTCCTTCGCCAGCAGCGCGTAAGAACGCCGCCGTGCCTCCGGGTCGTGAACGGTCGACAGCACCGCGATTTCCGACAGGCCGTGCGCCTGCGCCAGTGCGCGCAATTTGCCGCCGACGACGTCCGGCGTGCCATAGATCGCGCGCGACCGCAGCCGGTCGATCCGCTCCTGGTCGCCCTTGGCAAGCACCGTTGCGGCGGCTTCCTCGGGCGAGGGCAGGGCGGCGTAAATGCCTTTGTCGCGGTTCAGCCGGGATATTTCGCGCGATCCGAACAGCCAGGCTGCCTGTTCTTCCGTTTCTGCCGTGACCGCCCAAACGCAGGCGGCGGCATGCGGTTCGGGATGGGCGGGGGAGGGGCGGTAGCCTTCCCGGTAAAGATGAAACGCCTGCTCCAGCCCGCGGCCTTCGGTGATGAAATGGGCGTAACAGAAAGGCAGGCCGAAATACGCAGCGACCTGCGCGCCGTAATCGGAACTGCCCAGGATCCAGATTTCCGGGCGCGTGTCGCCTTTGGGTTGGGCGCGAATGTCGCGGAACGGGTGGCCTTCGACCAGCGTGACGCCCTCGGTCCAGTGCATCAGGTCGCGGACGGCGGCGGGAAACTCGTCGGCCGCGGTTTCGGCGCGCGGGTTGAGCGCGAAGGCCGTCCGGCCGTCGGAGCCGGGGGCGCGGCCCAGACCGAGATCGATCCGCCCGGGGGCGATGGCGTCGAGGACGCGGAATTGTTCGGCGACCTTCAGCGCGGAATAATGCGGCAACATGATCCCCGCCGATCCCACCCGGATCCGCTGGGTTGTCGCGGCGATCGCGGCGATCAGGATTTCTGGCGCCGTGCCCGCCTGACTGTCCGAATTGTGGTGCTCGGCGCACCAATACCGCGCATAGCCGAGGTCCTCGCAGTATTGCGCCAGCCGGATACTTTCCCGGATCGAGGCGCCGGGCGGGCGGCCGGTCACGATGGTGGACTGGTCGAGAACGGAGAGACTCAGCACGAAAACGCTCCTGCGCGAACGGGGCCGCATGATCGCCCGGACGCGGGCGGGCGCAAGGGGGGAGGTGAGCGTTGGGGCGGCGGCCCAATGCCTTCCTCCCTCCACGCGCCAGCCCAGAGTCTTGTCAAACCGTGCCCCGCGTTCCATGGTTCCGGGCTGACAGGGGAGGATGCGATGAACGTCGATACCGTCAAGGCCATGGGCCGTCCGAAGGGCCTGCCATTCCGCATCGGCAAAATCGGCCATGTCGGGATGTATGTGA
>JAYWAX010000180.1:0-17013 GCA_043782125.1 Acetobacteraceae bacterium
TTCCATCAGCACTTGCCCGTCATGCATGATATAAGCGCGGTCGATGATTTCCAGCGTTTCGCGGACGTTGTGATCGGTGATCAACACGCCGATGCCGCGGTCTTTCAGATGCTTCACCAGATCGCGAATTTCGCCGACGGCGATGGGATCGATGCCCGCCAGAGGCTCGTCCAGCAGGATGTAGGACGGCTGGGTCGCCAGCGCGCGGGCAATTTCCACGCGCCGCCGTTCGCCGCCCGACAGCGCCAGTGCGGGGGTGCGCCGCAGATGCCCGATACCGAATTCGCCCAGAAGCTCATCCAGCATCAGCCGCCGTGTGGACAGGTCGGGCTCGACCACCTCCAGCGCCGCCATGACGTTTTGTTCGACGTTCAGGCCGCGGAAAACGCTGGCCTCCTGCGGCAGATAGCCGATCCCCAGGCGCGCGCGCCGATACATCGGTAACGACGTGATGTCGGCCCCGTCCAGATGGATCGACCCGGTGTCGGGCGAAACGAGGCCCACCATCATATAAAAGGTGGTCGTCTTGCCCGCGCCGTTCGGCCCCAGAAGCCCGACGGCCTCGCCCCGGTTCAGAGAGATCGTGACGTTCCGCACCACGGGCCGGCGCTTGTATGTCTTGCCGACGCCGCGCGCGATCAATCCGCCGCCGCCTTGCAGCACTTTCAACGGCACGCGGCCGTCCCGCGCGGCGTCCTTGATCGTGTCTCTGGGCGTCGGGCTCATGGCCGGGTTCCGGATGTGGGGTTTCCCGGTGCGCCGCTGTCCGGCGCAGCTGGGCGCGGCGGCGCCAACGAAAGCGGCGCCCCCGCCGGAACCGGGGCCAGAACCTGAGTCTGGGCCGCGGGCGGCTGAATCGGGGCCGGCACAGTCCGGGGCGCGGCTGCGGTTCCCGGCGCGGGTGCGGATTTCGCCGGTGCCGTCTTGTCCGGCGCTCCGGCCGTCAAGGCGGCGCCGGTGGACCGATCGCCTGGCATCACCAAACCCGATACCCGTCCGCCACCGCCTGCAAGCAGCGTCGCGATGCCGGTCTTCATGTTCACCACGGCCTCATTGCCATTGACCTGGTTCGGGCCGCGGGTGATCCGCACATGCCCGCCCAGACGGGCGATTCCCGTGTCGGGCACGTAAACGCCGCGATCGCCGGTCACGATTTCGGTCTGGGTGCGGACAGATACGTTGTTGAATGCTTCCACATGTTCCAGCTTGCCCGCCATGGCGGCCGTCGAGTCTCCAGCGGTCGCTCCACCAGCGGTCGCGGGCTTTGCCGCCCCCCCCGCCTGGGCAGTTCCCCCCGGCGCGGCGGGCGCATCCACCATGAACGCCACCAGCACATCCGCCGCGACCCGGCGCGAGTCGCTGGTTACCACCACCGCGTCGCCACGGGCCACCGACATGTGCTTGCGCGACCAGTATTCCAGCGTGTCCCGCGCGGTCAGCGTATTATCCGGCGACGCGAGCTTCAGGGCCCGCCCGGTCATCACCAGCACCGCCTGGTCCAGGTCGTAGGTGGCCTGGTCGCCCCATGCCTGATCGGTCGCGGTGTAAATATGAACATTCCCTTCGGCACGCAGACGGTAGACTTCGTTACCTTCCGACTCGGTGGAACCGGCGGCGCCACTGGCGGCCGAAACCGGGGCCGGTTGCTGGGGTGCGGGTGCCCCGTTCGGCGATTCCTTCTTCCGGTACCAGGCGATCAGCCGGTCGGCGGTGACCGTGACATTCGCCCGCACGGCCTTGGCGTCGCCATTGGCGATCACCACCTGGTCGGCCTGCCGCCATTCGATTCCGTCGCGCGCGGTGATCTGGATCGGTCCGCCTTGCGTCAGGTCGATCCCCTGCGCCGCCGCGCCAGCCACCGGCGCGGCGATCGCCAGAAGACAAGCGAGCCATCGCGCCCGCTGCGTCAGGACAGCGCGGATCATTGCGTCGCCCCGTTCAACTCGACATGCGCCGGTCCCCAGAACTGCACCGCCGCGCCCTTTTCCACCGTCGTGAAACCCGCCGCGTCCAGTGTCCCGAACGGTCCTTCGACATGCGTCGCCTTATCGCTCGCCGCCGCGCCCGCCTTGGTGTCCAGCGTCGCGTTGGCGGTCGTCATCGTCGTGCCGTCGTCGCGATACAGCACCACGTCCTCCGACAGGTCGAGCAACCCATCCTTCCGCGTATAGACACCCAGTTTCGAGCGCACGTTCAGCCAGGCACCGTTTTCCAGCGTGATGTCCGCGTTGGGCGAGGTCAGATCGACACGATCGTCCTCCCGCTGCGTGGCGGTCGTGGCGGTGACCGTATACGGACGGTTGTGTTCGTCGACACCCCGGTAATGCGCGTCCCGGATACGGGCGCCCTCCACCGCCGCGCCAACCCCGATCATGACGATCCGCGCCTTGTCGGTGGCGCGTTCGAACTCGGGCCAAAGGGCGATCGAGGCCAGCAGAATTGCCGCCGTCGCGGGCAGCATGAATTTGGCCGCGAGAATCAGCCAACGCCGCCGCGCCAGCCCGCCGGGGGAGGGCGGGCGCATCGCCGTTCCGTGCCGTGCGATCGACAGATATCCGCCGGTCCGTGCGATCGGCGCACCTGGCGCGAAGACGTTCTTGGGCGTGGGCCAGGTGCTCATGCGAGTCCCGCCCGTAACAAATCGTGGATGTGCAGGATGCCGGCGACCTGGCCGTTCGCTTCCACCGCGAACAACACCGTCACCGGACGTTCATGCGCGTTCATCGCGTGCAGAGCCTCCTGGGCCAAAGCATCCGGGCCGATCGTTCGTGGCGCGCGGGTCATCACGTCCTCGACCGTGCGGGTCAAAAGGTCCGGCCCCATCGCGCGCCGCAGGTCGCCATCGGTGACGATGCCCAACAGCACCCCCCCGGGCGAGATCACGCCAAGGCAGCCGAAGCGCTTTGCCGTCATCAAAACCAAAGCATCCGCCATTTTCGCGCCCACCGGCGCCAGCGGCACCGAGTCTCCGGCGTGCATCAGATCCCGCACCCGGCGCAACCGCGCGCCCAGCTTGCCGCCGGGATGGAAGCGGTGGAAATCCGCTTCCGTGAAGCCGCGCCGCGTCAGCAGCGCCACCGCGAGCGCGTCCCCCAGCGCCATTTGCATCGTCGTCGATGTCGTCGGCGTCAGTCCCATCGGGCAGGCTTCCGCCGCGCGCGGCAACAACAACGCCACATCCGCCGCCATCGCCAAGGTGGAGCCGTCCCGCGCCGTGATCGCCACCAACGGCAGGCCGAACCGGCGGGCATGTGCCACGAGGTCGGCCAATTCCGTCGTCTCCCCCGAATTCGACAGCGCCAGGACCGCGTCGCCGCGCACGATCATGCCGAGATCGCCGTGCGAGGCCTCTGCCGGATGCACAAACATCGCCGGCGCGCCGGTGGAGGCCAGCGTCGCCGCGATCTTCCGTCCAACAAGCCCCGATTTTCCCATGCCCGAGACCACGATCCGGCCGCTCGCTTGCGCCAGACAATCGACCGCGCGGGAGAATTCAGGTCCCAGACCCGCCGATAACGCGCGCAGACCGGCCGCCTCCGTCCCCAGCACGTCGCGGGCAACTTCAAGGTCGCGATCCTCGACGGGCGATATCGTTGTGGCGGCGCGACTCACGATGCGGATCGATCCAATGCTGCGAAACGAAGTCCAGGCGTGTCTGGTCTATGGGCCATTGTAACGGCCAAGGTCAATTAACCTTCATTAACGAACGGTGACCGTGACCACGAACGCATGCCGCTGGATCGTGTCGCGGCCGGGGCGGCTTTTTGTCTTCGATGTGGCATCGGCGCCATCGTGGTCTTGCCAGACGGCGCGCCCAAGGAGTCATCCAACAAATCGGCCGCGCGCAGGCCTTCCGGCGTCAGTGGTGGAAAATATCCGGTTCCTCGTACCCCAGAAGATCCAGCCGGCACCGTGTCTGCAAAAACCCGAAACAGGCTTCCGCCAGCTCAAGCCGGCCCTCGCGGCGCAGCAGCCCCTCCAAACGCGCCCACAAAGCATGCAGGTGCAGCACGTCGGACGCGGCATAGGCGCATTGTTCTGGCGTCAACTCCACCGCGCCCCAGTCGGAGGTCTGCTGCTGCTTGGACAGGTCGATCCCCAGCAGTTCCTTGCACAGGTCCTTAAGGCCGTGGCGGTCGGTGAAGGTGCGGACCAGCTTCGACGCGATCTTGGTGCAGCGCACCGGCGCGACGGTAATGCCGAGGTTGTGTTGCAGCACGGCGACGTCGAAGCGGCCGAAATGCATCAGCTTCACGACATCGGGGCTGGCCAGCAGGCGCTTCAGGTTGGGGCAATCGAAGCCGCGTCCGCCAAGCGATTCAGGGATCGTCTGCACCAGATGCGCGTGACCGTCGCCGCCCGACAATTGCACCAGGCACAACCGGTCGCGATGCGGATTGAGACCCATCGTCTCTGTATCGACCGCGACCATCTTGCCAAGGTCCAGGCCGTCCGGCAGGTCGTGCCGGTACTGGTGGATCGTCGCGTTCGCCATGAATTGCGTGCTGCTCATGTAAGTGGTGCCCAGGAGAAGACTCGAACTTCCACGACCTTTCGGCCACAGGTACCTGAAACCTGCGCGTCTACCAATTCCGCCACCTGGGCATCAGGCTCCCCGAGGGATCGGAGAAGCGGGACGCGCCATGTAGCGGCCAGCGGGAAGGGCGTCAACAGGGTTTGGGAAATTGTTTTCCCCGCCGTCGCGACGGCGGGCAGGGGCTTCCAGGGAAAACCTGCCCGCGAAAGCGCATCACGGCAGGGCGAAATCGCGCATCCGGAGAATTCCCGCGCAATTCCCGCGTAATTTCCCCTTGGCGGGCACCGCCGGACAGTGACAAAACCGGTCGCGCGGGCATGATGTGCCCGGCAGTGGCACGGGAGCGAGCGGCGATGGCGGATGTGGCGACGGTATTCGGGGGGTCGGGGTTCATCGGCCGTTACGTGGTGCGCCGGCTGGCGCGCGCCGGCAAAACCGTCCGCGTGGCCGTGCGCGACACCGAAGGCGCGCTGTTCCTGAAAACCGCCGGCTCGATTGGGCAGATCGTGCCGTTGCACGCCCCCGTCTCGGACAACGCCGCCATCCGGCGCGCGGTCGAAGGCGCCGATTGGGTCGTCAACCTTGTGGGCATCCTGTCCGAGTCCCGCGCCGCCAGTTTCGAGTCAGTCCATGTCGATGCCGCCGCCCGCATCGCCTCCGCCGCCTCGGCCGCGGGCGTGAAGCGGCTGATCCACCTGTCCGCGATCGGCGCCGATCCGGCCAGCGACAGCCGTTACGCCATGAGCAAAGGTGCCGGCGAAGGCGCGGTTCGCGGCATGTTCCCGGGCGCCACGATCCTGCGCCCCTCCGTCGTGTTTGGGCCGGAGGACGATTTCTTCAACCGCTTCGCCGCGATGTCGCGCATCCTGCCGTTCATGCCGGTGATCCAGGGCGCGACACGGATGCAGCCGGTTTACGTGGGCGACGTTGCGGACGCCGCGATGGCCTGTCTGCGGTCCGGCGCAACCGAGGGCAAAATCTTCGAACTGGGCGGCCCGAAAGTCTGGATGTTTGTCGATCTGCTGGCCTATATCCTGAAACTGACCGGACGCGATTTGCCGCTGGTGAACATGCCCGTGCTGTTGCTGCGGTTGCAGGCCTTTGTCCTGGAACGGCTTCCAGGTAAGCTGCTGACGCGCGATCAGTTGAAGCTGCTGGCGCACGACAATGTCGTGGCATCCGGCGCGGCGGGTCTCGCCGACCTGGGGATCGGCCCGATGGCGGTGGAACAGATCGTGCCGGATTATCTGACGCGCTACCGTCCCGGTGGCGGACGCCGGCCGGTGCCCGCAACGGCCTGACCGGTGGTTCCCAAACCGGGTATGAACCCAAGCGGGGGAGAGCATGGACCACGACAACAACAAGGCATCGTTCGAAAAAGCCGCCGACTTGCTGAAGGGAGATATTTTCCTGGCGGGCAGGTTCGCCGCTCAGGACGCCACCGCTCGCCAAACCTTTGAGATCGCGGTCGAACAGTTGATCGAAGAAATGCGTCGCGATGTTCGATTCAAAGAGCTGACCTGGCGGGAGGCCACGGAACACGCCGGCGAAGCCCGCGACGATCTTTTTGACATGATGCGCGGCCGGTCCTCGCCGATGGGACGGGCGATCGCGGAGTCGATGGGCGCCCAAGGCGTAACCATCAACGAATTGATTGGCCGTTACGCCTTGAAACAGTTCGGCGGCAGCACCCGGTTCGCGCTGCTGACGGGGATTCAGAAGAACGAAGTCTATGCCGAAATCGTGGCGGCAGCCCGGCGTGCCAACCCAGGTATCGCCGCCCGGGTGCTGCGGTGGTCCTTTGCGGGCCGCCGCCTTTTGTTCCTGTCGTTCGCGATCGCCGTCTACGAAATATTCGCCGCCGACGACAGAGCCGACGCGCTTGGGGTGGTGATGGCGGGGAGCAACGGCGGAATGGTGGCGGGCATCCCGTGCGGACCCGGGTTCCCGCCCTGCGTTGCTCTGGGCGCTTTCCTTGGCGGTGCCTTGGCGGGGGCCCGGGTCGGCGCCTGACGCTATCGGCGCTGCTTCAATGTGACGCCCGCGCGCGCTCGAACGGCGCGCAGGTCAGACGTGGAAACTTTCCCCGCAGCCGCAACGGCCTTTTTCATTCGGGTTGACGAACGTGAAGCCCGAGGTCAGTGCCTTGACCTCGTAATCCATCGTCGTGCCGATCAGGAACAATGACGCTTTCCGGTCCACCAGAACGGTGAGGTCCTTGTCCTTGACAATCTCGTCCCCCGGGCCGGGCGCGTCCGTCCACGACATGTCGTAGGCGAGGCCCGAGCAGCCCTTGGTGTTGACGGAAATGCGCAAAAGCTTTCCGTTTTCGCCGGAGTCGTACAATTTCCGCAGGCGCGCGGCGGCCGCGTCCGACAGAGTCATCAACGGGGGCAGTTCGCGGCGCTTGCGCACGGGTGTTACGGTGGTGCTCATGACAGTGCTCATTCAGAACATGTTCAGTTGCAAACGGGCTTCTTCGGTCATCCGGCTCTGATCCCAGGGCGGCTCCCAGACGGTTTCGACTTCGCAATCGGTCACGCCTTCGATCCCCATCACGGCTTCGCGGACCTGCACCGGCAGTTCCTGCGCCGAGGGGCAGCCAGGCGCGGTCAATGTCATTTCGACCTTGACCTTGCCATCGTCGAGGATGTCGATCGTATAGATCAGGCCGAGTTCAAAGATATTCACCGGAATTTCCGGATCGTAGACGGTGCATATCGCATCGACGACCGCGGTTTCGGTGATTTTTGGCGGCGTGGCCCCGTCCGGCGTCCAGGCGCCGTGGGCTTGGCTTATGTCATTCACTGCTCGCCTCCCTGGTACCTTCCAGGGCGGCGTTCAACGCGTGCCACGGCAGCGTCGCGCATTTCACCCGGGATGGATATTCGTGAACGCCCGAAAGGGGCGCCAATTGC
Organism: Acetobacteraceae bacterium; assembly: GCA_043782125.1. GTDB lineage: Bacteria > Pseudomonadota > Alphaproteobacteria > Acetobacterales > Acetobacteraceae > Rhodopila. The sequence goes on from JAYWAX010000180.1 coordinate 7,456, forward strand.
TCTAACGCCGCGTCCAGACCGGCATCGTGTTCCGGGCAGACGCCGGTGCGCACCAGGCCAAGGAACGAGTCGAACAATGCCTTCGTATCGGCCCTGCCGCGCCCCTTGACCGTTTCCGCCATCAGATCGGCGGACGCGATACTGATCGCGCAGCCCCGTGCCTCGAACCCGGTCGCGGCGATCGCGCCGGAATTGTCGAGTTTCACCCAAACTTCGACACGGTCGCCGCACATCGGATTATCGCCCTTCGCGGTCGCATCGAACGCCGCGAGGCGATGGCCATGCCGCGGCTTGCGGCCGCGATCCAGGATGACTTCTTGGTACAGTTCGCGGACCTCGTCGGCGAAACTCATGCGAAGAACTCCCGGACGCGGGTCAGTGTATCCGCCAGCGAGTCGATTTCCGCGTGGGTCGTGTAAATGCCGAAGCTGGCCCGCGCGGTGCTGTCGAGACCCAGCCGGCGCATCAGCGGTTCGGCGCAGTGATGCCCGGCGCGCACCGCGATCCCCTGGCGGTCCAGCAGCGTGGCCACGTCGTGGGAATGCGCCTTGTCGAGTGAAAAGGAAATCACACCCCCACGATCCTGCGCCTGGCCGTAGATGCGAATGCCTTCGATCCGGCCGAGACGCGCCATCGCATGTTCGGTCAACGCCGCCTCGTGCGCCGAGATCGCATCGAAGCCAATGGATTGCACATAATCGATCGCCGCCTTCAACCCGATGCCTTCCAGGATGGCAGGCGTTCCGGCTTCGAATTTATGCGGGACCCGCGCCCACTCGCTCTTTTCATACGAAACGGACGAGATCATGTCGCCGCCGCCGAGGAAGGGCGGCATTTGTTCCAAAATTTCACGTTTCGCATAGAGCACGCCGATGCCGGTCGGGCCGTACAGCTTGTGCCCGGTCCAGGCGTAAAAATCCGCGTCCAGCGCCCGCACATCGACAGCGCGATGCACGATCGCCTGCGCGCCGTCGAACATGATCTTCGCGCCATGGGCATGCGCGATCGCAGCGATCCGCGCGGCGGGGGTATAGGTGCCGAGAACGTTCGACATATGCGTCATCGACACCAAACCGACCTTGCCGTCGGCCAACAACGCCTCAAACGCCACGAGATCCAGCTCGCCCAGGTCTGAGATTGGCGCGATGCGGAGTTCGATGCCGTGCGAATCGCGGAGCATTTGCCATGGCACGATGTTGGAATGATGCTCCATGGCGGAAATCACGACCGCCTGTCCAGGCTTCATCACGCCCCGGCCATAACTGTGCGCAACGAGATTGAGGGCACCGGTGACGTTGCCGGTAAACACGATTTCTTCGCGGGATTCAGCATTCATCAGCGCAGCGGCGGCATCGCGGCAGGACTCGTAGGCTTCTGTCGTGCGCTCGCTCATCCAGTGCAGACCGCGATGGATGTTGGCGTATTGCGTTTCCATGGCGGTGCGCATGGCGTCGATGACGGCGCGCGGCTTTTGAGCGGAGGCGGCGCTGTCCAGGAACACCAGCGGTTTGCCGCGGATGGTCTGGCCCAGAATGGGGAAATCTTTGCGGATGTCTTCGACGTTCATGCGGCCTGGCCTTCCCACCAACGGGCGACGGCATCTTCCAGCAGTTCGCGCGCGGTGTCATTCGTGACGGGGTCGAGGGCATCCGCCAGGAAGGCGCGGACCAGCATGGCGCGTGCCTCCTGGTCTGGAATCCCCCGGCTGCGAAGGTAAAATAATTGCTCGGTGTCGAGTTCGCCGATCGTCGCGCCATGACTGCATTTCACGTCGTCGGCGAAAATCTCCAGTTCCGGCTTGGTATCGATTTCGGCATCCGGGGACAGCAGCAGCGCCCGGTTCATCTGGTACCCATCGGTTCCCTGGGCGCCCCGCGCGACCTCTATCCGGCCCTGAAACACGCCGCGGGAACGGCCCGCCAGCACGTTCTTCACGGTTTGCCGCGAGGTGCCTTTCGGGGCCGCGTGGCGCACGACAGAGGTGAAATCCGCGTGTTGCGATCCCGATAGAAGCTGCGCGCCGTTCAGATGCGCGATGGCGCCTGGGCCATTCAACGCGGCGTGAATTTCCGTCCGCGTCAGCCGCGCGCCCGTGTTCAGCGTGAACCCGTCGTAAGTCCCACCCGCCGCCACCGCGACATACAGCGTCGCGAGGTGAAAGGCCTCCAGCGCGTCGTTCTGGATGCGGACATGGGTCAACACGGCGCCATCGGCAACATGGATTTCCGTCACCGGATTGTGCAAATAGCAACCATTCCCGGACGAGGCCTCGATCAGCGTCAGACGGGCGCCCGCGCCAAGACGGATGGTCTGGCGGGGATGGCCGGAGGCGCCGTCCGTGCCGATATGGTTCAGTCGCACGAGGCCGGCATCGGTGCCGGCGGGAACCGTCAGGATCGCGCCATCCGCGGCCAACATCGTGTTCAAGGCAGCCATCGGATCGCGGTCGGGCCACGAGAGTTCGCCGAAATCCGGTTGGTCCGCGAAGCGCGCGAAATGCGGCGCGGCGCCGGATTGAAACTGTCCATCGACGAAAACCAGCCCGTCGCGCGGCGCCACGGCGGCATCTCCGGCGCGGAACGACATGCCGCCAAGGGCTTGCAGCGAGGTATATTTCCAGGCCTCGACCCGGCGCCCGCGGGCTGCGCCCGGAAGGCCCAGGGTGCGGAACGCCTGCGCCGCTGCGGCGCGCAGGGTGGAATCGCCGGGTAGGCGTCCCTGTTCCGCAGCGAAGCGGGCCAGAAATCCGGCGGCGCCAAGGTCGGAAATGGCGTTCACGCGGCCTCCGCCAGCACGGCGCCGTAGCCGTTCTTTTCCAGTTCCTTGGCCAGTTCCGGCCCGCCACTGCGCAGAATGCGGCCATTCGCGAGGACGTGGACCCGATGCGGCACCAGATGATCCAACAGCCGTTGGTGATGCGTGATGACCAGCGCGGAGAAATGCGGACCGCGCAGGGAATTCACGCCGTCGGCCACGATCCGCAGCGCGTCGATGTCCAGCCCGCTGTCGGTTTCGTCCAGCACCGCAAAGCGGGGCCGCAGCAGCGCCATTTGCAGCACTTCGTTGCGCTTTTTCTCGCCGCCGGAAAAGCCGACATTGACGTTGCGCTTCAACATGTCCGCGTCCATCGACAGGCGCTTCATTTCGGCACGGGCGAATTTCAGGAATTGCACGGCGTCGAGTTCGGCTTCGCCATGGGCGCGGCGGATGGCATTTAACGCCGTCCGCAGAAAATTGGCATTGTTCACGCCGGGCAGTTCGACCGGCGCCTGAAACGCGAGGAACAGGCCAGCGGCGGCCCGCGCTTCCGGGGTCATCGCCAGCATGTCCTGGTCTTCGAAGCGCACGGTTCCGCCGGTGACCTCGTAATCCTCGCGGCCCGCCAAAACGTACCCAAGCGTCGATTTGCCGGATCCGTTGGGCCCCATGATCGCGTGAATTTCGCCCGGCGGCACGGACAGTTCTATGCCCTTCAGGATTGGCTTATCGCCAATCGATGCCGTCAGACCGTGGATATCGAGCATCGCGCTCATCCCACCGATCCTTCGAGGCTGACGGCGAGCAGTTTCTGCGCCTCGACGGCGAATTCCATGGGCAGTTCCTTCAGGACTTCCTTGCAGAAGCCGTTGACGATCAGGTTCACCGCGTCCTCTTCGCTCATGCCGCGCTGGCGGCAGTAAAACAATTTCTCTTCATCGATTTTCGACGTCGTGGCCTCATGCTCGATCTTCGCCGAGGGGTTGCGGCTTTCGATATAGGGCACGGTATGCGCGCCGCAATCCTCGCCGATCAGCAACGAATCGCACTGCGTGAAATTCCGCGCGCCCGCCGCGGATGGCAGCATTTTCACCAGTCCGCGATAGGTATTGTTGGAATGCCCGGCGCTGATGCCTTTCGATATGATTGTGCTGCGCGAACCCTTGCCGATATGGATCATTTTGGTACCGGTATCGGCCTGCTGATGGTTGGTCGTCACCGCCACCGAATAAAATTCTCCGACACTGTCGACGCCGTGCAGCACGCAGGAGGGGTATTTCCAGGTGATTGCCGATCCCGTTTCGACCTGCGTCCAGGAGATTTTGGAGCGATCGCCCAGGCAGGCGCCGCGCTTGGTGACGAAATTATAGATGCCGCCTTTGCCGTTGGCGTCGCCAGGATACCAGTTCTGCACGGTCGAATATTTAATCGACGCGTCGTCCATGGCGACCAGTTCGACCACGGCGGCATGCAACTGGTTTTCGTCGCGTTGCGGCGCCGTGCAGCCTTCCAAATAGGACACATGCGCGCCCGCTTCCGCGATGATCAAAGTGCGTTCGAACTGCCCGGTGTTTTTGGTGTTGATCCTGAAATACGTCGAAAGCTCCATCGGGCAGCGCACACCCTTGGGGATGAACACGAAGCTGCCATCGGTGAACACGGCTGAGTTCAACGCCGCGAAATAATTATCCGCGACCGGCACGACGCTGCCGATATATTGTTTCACCAAATCCGGATATTCGCGAATTGCTTCCGAAATCGGGCAGAAAATCACGCCCGCCTTCGCCAGGGTGCCGCGAAATGTCGTGGCCACCGACACGCTGTCGAAGACCGCGTCCACCGCGATCTGGCGTTGGGGCGGCTCGTCCGCGCCTTCGACGCCGGCGAGAATGGCGCGTTCCTTTAACGGAATGCCCAGTTTTTCGTACATTTTAAGCAGCTCGGGATCGACCTCGTCGAGGCTTTTGGGTCCGTTCTTCTTCTTCGGCGCGGCGTAATAATGAATGTCCTGATAATCGATGCGCGGATGATCGACCCGCGCCCAATGCGGTTCCTCCATTTTCAGCCACGCTTCGTAAGCCTTCAGGCGCCAGTCCAGCATCCATGACGGCTCCTCCTTACGCGCGGAAATCATCCGGATCGTGTCGGGGCCGAGACCCTTCGGCGCGACATCCATCTCGATATCGGTCTCGAAGCCCCATTTATAGCCGGACTCTGTGACCGAGCGGACGGTTTCGAGGGTTTCGTTAGCGGCGGACATCGGAACGTTCCAGTACGGCGGGAGGCAGTGCGGCGGTGTGAGGCACACGGAATATCTCGGGGATCGCGGCTTCGCGCATATCGGCGAGGCTGATGGCGGACAAGGCGCGCCGGATCGCGTCGTTCACGGGGTCCCAGCGTCCCCGCACGGGACACAAGGCCAGAGATTCGCACTCGGTCGGCGAGCCATCGACGCAAGCCGCCAAGGCGATCGGACCGTCCATCGCGGCGATGACCTCGCCCACGGGGATTTCCTCCAGCGTCCGCGCCAGACGGTAGCCGCCGCGCGCGCCGCGCTGGGAGGTCACCAAACCGGCCGCCGATAAGGATTTCAAGACCTTGGCGACCGTCGGTTCGGGGATCCCGATCGACGCGGCGATGCCCGGAGAGGTCTGCACCTCCAGTCCCGTGTCGAGGCGCACCAGCACCACGACCGCGTAGTCCGTCAGCTTCGACAGCCGCAACATCGTCGTCTGGCCCCTTGTTCGCGATAACCGGACCATTGCAGTCCTGATTAGGCGAAATGGCCCATCCCCTCCGCTGCGTCAAGGGGCTTTCGCTCTGGGCCTGGGCCGGCGCGGTGGAAACATTGTGGCTTTGCCCATCGCTCCGGGTTCACAAGCCAGGTGCTGTCGCTTAATAAGGCGCGTCTCGAACAGGAGGAAATCTATGGCTGGTTTGATGGAAGGTAAGGTCGCGGTCGTGACCGGTGCCGGCGGCGGCATTGGACGCGAGATCGCGATCATGATGGCAAAAGCCGGCGCGAAAGTGATTGTCGCCGACATCGGTGCGTCGTTGACGGGCGAGGGCGGTTCGGCCAGCCCGGCGGAGCAAACGAAGGCGCTGATCGAGCAGCAAGGCGGTGTCGCGGAAATCTGCACTGAATCCGTCGCCGCCTGGGGTTCGGCGCAAAAAATCGTGCAGGCCGCGCTGGATCATTTCGGCCGGATCGACGCTATCGTGAACAACGCGGGCATTCTGCGCGACGTGATCTTCCACAAGATGACCGAAGACGACTGGCTGTCCGTCATCGCCGTGCATCTGAACGGCAGCTTTTTCGTGTCCCGCGCGGCGGCCGAGCATTATCGCAAGCAGGAGAGCGGGACATTCGTTCATATCTCCAGCACATCCGGCCTGATCGGGAATTTCGGGCAGGCGAATTACTCGGCGGCGAAGCTGGGGATTACCGCGCTGTCGAAGTCGATCGCGCTGGACATGCAACGTTATGGCGTACGGTCCAACTGTATCGCGCCCTTCGCGTGGAGCCGGATGACGCAGTCGATCCCGGCCTCGACGCCGGAACAGCAGGCGCGTCTGACGAAAATCCAGGCAATGACGCCAGACAAGAACGCGCCGATGGCCGTGTTCCTGTCGTCCGACGCGGCGAAGGATGTGACGGGCCAGGTGTTTGGCACGCGGATGAACGAGATCATTCTGTTCAGCTCGCCGCGTCCGATCCGGATCGTGCACAAGGCCGATGGCTGGACGCCTGAGGATTGCGCGGCGATCGCGGCGCCGGCTTTGAAATCGGCGTTCATGCCGCTCGATCGTTCCGGCGAAGTGTTTGGCTGGGATCCCGTCTGATATTTCGAAGTGGGCCGCGGTTTCTTTCGCCGCGGCCCGTCTTTTCGATCAGGTATCGGCCAGCGCGGTCAGAATGTGATCGCGCGCGGCGATATCGCCGTCCGCATGCACCGGTTGGATCGCGACATGGGTGGCGCCCGCTGCGAAATGCGCCCGCAGACCTTCCTTCACTTTATCGGCCGTGCCCCAGAGGCACATTTGATCGATGAAGCCGTCGGACCCGCCATTGGCCAGGTCGGCTTCCGAAAACCCGATGCGCAGGAAGTTGTTCCGGTAATTATCCAGCGTCATGTACCGCTCAAGTTCCTTGCGGCCCAAAGCGCGGGCTTTCGCCGGATCGGTTTCCAGCGTGACTTTCTGCTCGATGGCGCACCATTTGTTGGGGCCGAGAATTTTCGCGGCCTCGGCGGTGTGGCGCGGGTTGGTGTTGTAGGGCAGGGCGCCACGGGTCAATTCGCCCGACAGCTTCAGCATCAAGGGGCCCAAAGCGGCCACGGCGAGGGGGAAATTCTCCGCGCCGGCCTCATTTTGGTTGATGGCCTTCAGATAGCGCCGCATGGCGGGGATCGGTTTTTCATAGGTGTGACCGCGCAGACCTTCGACCATCGGGGGATGGCTGACGCCAAGGCCGAGAATGAAACGATCGCCGTGCAGTTGGTTCAACGAGATCATGCCGCGGCGCGATGTGAACGCATCGCGGGCATAGATGCTGGCGATGGAGCTGCCGATTTTCAGCTTCGACGTGCAGGACAGCATGAAACTGGCGACGGAGAAGGATTCGTAGCCGCGGGATTCAGGATACCACAGCGTATCGTAGCCAAGCCGTTCGACGGTCGTGACAAATTCTTTGATTTGCGCGGGTCCGCCCATTTTATCGGGGGAATACCAGGCGCCAAGGCGGCCGAGTTGCATGATGGACTCTCCATGTGTGTTGGGTGAAAGGGGTGGAATGCGGTGTCGCCCAGGGAAGGGACGAACACCGGACGGATCATGGCGTCCCGGATTTATCCGCGACGATTACGCCATTCGCGGCCATGCGCGCGATGTCGTGTTCGGAAAACCCGGCATCCGCCAGAACCTCCGCGTTATGTTCGCCCATTTTAGGTGGTTGGCGCACAATTCCTGGGCGTTCCCGGTCGCCGAATTCAATTGGCAGCGCAGGCAGGCCCACGATTTTTCCATCGCCACCACCGAAACGCGAGACATAAACATCCAACAATCCGCCAGTGGCGAGAAGGTGCGGATCGACAAACATGTCTTTCGGCTGGCCGACGGGAGCCCAGGAAACGTTGCAGCGCTCGCAACGAGATTCAACTTCAGTTTGGGGGTATTTCAGGAGAATTTCTTGCAGGGCCGGAATGAGCCAGGCGCGTTCCAACAGCCGTGTCTCATTGGTGGCGAGACGTGGGTCGGATGCAAGGTCCTGGAGGCCGAATTCCTCCACGAAACGGGTCCATTGGCGGTCGGAGGTGACGCCGATGAACAATTGTCCTTCGCCCGCGGTTTTGAAGACCTCGTAGACGGCCCAGGCGCCGCGCCGCGCGGGCATGGGGCGGGCTTCGAGACCGGTGGCGGCCATGCCCGCCATATGGGTGCTCATGAGAAAGGCGGCGCTTTCGAACAGCGCGCTGCTGACGCGTTGTCCTTTGCCGGTTTGGTCGCGTTCGCGCAGCGCGGCCTGTGCGGCGACGACGCCAAAGACGGCGCCCATGATGTCGATGACAGAGGCGCCGGCGCGCAACGGCTGGCCGATCGGCCCGGTCATCCAGGCAAGCCCGGTCTGAAATTGTACCACTTCGTCCAAAGCGGGCCGATGTTCGTACGGTCCGGCCAGGTAGCCTTTCAACGCGAGATATATAAGACGCGGGTTATGCTGGACGAAATGTTCGTACCCGCAATTCAGACGTTCCATCGTGCCGGGTCCGTAATTTTCCAGCACGATGTCCGCCGTCGCGACCAGGCGGTGCATCGCCGCCTGGCCCTCGGGGTTTTTCAGATCGATGGCCAGGCTGCGTTTGTTGCGGTTGAACGCGGCGAAAAATCCCGCGCCGAAACCGCCGAGACGGCGGGTGTGATCGCCGTTTGGGGCGGGCTCGACCTTGACGACATCGGCGCCAAGTTCCGCGAACAAAAGGCCGGCGGTTGGGCCCATGACGGTGTGGGTAAATTCGAAAACTTTCAGTCCCGCCAGGGGCCGCGCCGACATCAGGCAGCCATCCGCCGGAAGGCGTCCAGGCTGCCTGCGTGGATCAGTTCGCCGGGTAGTTGATGGCCGACGATTTCTTCTGCCATGCGCCCGACTTCGATCAGTTTATCCAGATCGACGCCGGTGGAGATGCCCATTTCTTCGCACAGCATGACCAGTTCCTCGGTGCATATATTGCCCGCGGCTTTGGGTTGTCCGGCGAAGGGGCAGCCGCCAAGGCCGCCGACGGTGGAATCGAAGCGGGTCACGCCAATGCGCATGCCGGCGTGCGCGTTCGCCACGGCCAGGCCGCGGGTGTCGTGCAGATGCAGGGAGATTTTCATATCCGGCCAACGTTCGCGCACGGCGCCGACGGTGCGTTCGATGCGGATCGGGGTGGCCCATCCCATGGTGTCGGCCAGCGAGAAAATCTCGATTTTCGCACCGGTCTCCTCGACGATTTTCATGCCGTCTTCCAGGGTGGAAATCACGGTCGCGGGGGCAATGTCGCCCTGATAGTTGCAACCGAAAGCGGCCATGACGCCGACGCGCAGGACGGGGATGCCGTAGGACAAATGCATTTCGGCGTGACGTTTCATCGCCGCGATGTTTTCCTCGGGCGTGCGGTTCAGGTTCTTTTTGGTGAAGCCGACGGACGCCGTGAGCGAGATCGATCCGGTGACGGTCAGCCGGTCCTTGAATTTCAGGGCGCGGTCCAGGCCGTTGCCGTTGAAATAAAGTCCGGTGTATTCGACGCCGGGTTTCGGGGTGAA